>NZ_JAGGQY010000012.1:78388-80789 GCF_018613105.1 Bacillus sp. ISL-77 | reverse complement strand
GAAATCCTGCGAATAAGCGAGTCTTCGCGAGTAAATCGTATTAAACTGAGGGAGTTGAAGACGGATTTTTGTATATGAGAAGTGAAATATTGGGTAAGAAGTTGGAGTATGGGAGGAATAAAGATGAATAGATATAATGTACAAATTATTGATGGGGCAATTAATAGTGTTTTTGAAATCTATAATATAAATGAAGAGCAATTTAATATAATTTTTCCAAATGGTACTGATGTTGCTTTTACCTCGGATTTTCCATATTTAGAAGACCATGAGGATTTTTGGTCTTTGTTCTATTCGAGGAGAGTTGATAAGAAAAAAGTTGAGGGGATTCACGGTACAATACACCTAAAAGGTAGTGATGCCGTAAAAGAGGATTTTCCAAACAGAAAAGAAACAGATGCAGGAATGTTCTAGATCAATTAGTTCTTGTTGAACTACCATGAAAATAAGTTTCTTCAAGATAAGAAAAATGACAAAACTTAAAAAGACCCTGCTCAATCGTTAAAAAAAAGAGGAGAGCGATAATTAATAAGTCTATGGATTAGGGTTGACTGGATTAAGGTCAGTATCAGTATTGACACTTCCTACCCATTTTCATTCTCTGTGGTGCAGCACTGATTTTGTGCTGCATGGATGGCTAACGGGCAGGTTAGTTTAACAAGGTATTCCAATCTTTGGGGTACTTTTAAGGGAAAGCCCAAAAGGAATATAATCCTTTCGGGCTTTGAATGGAGTTTATCTACTACTGTTAATTTCTTTAATGAACCGTTCAATTGTTTCTTGTATACTCATCACACCAAGGTTTCCCTCTTTTCGCTTTCTTAACGCCAAGGATTGGTTCTCCATCTCTTTATCACCGATAACAAGCATGTAAGGAATCTTTTGTTTTTCAGCTTCTCTAATCTTCAATCTCATCTTCTCAGCCCTATAATCGACTTCCACACGCAATCCTGCTGATTCCAATTGGGATTTCACTTCATTTGCAAAAACTGCGTGTGAATCAGAAATAGGTATTATTTTTGCTTGAACAGGTGCCAGCCAAAGTGGAAACTCCCCAGCAAAATGTTCAATTAAAATTGCCATAAAACGCTCTACGGAACCATAGATGGCTCTATGAATCAAAACGGGAAGATGAAGTTTATTATCTTCACCTACATAAGCACAATTAAACTTTTGAGGCATTTGAAAATCCAATTGGACTGTACCACATTGCCAGCTTCTTCCAAGTGAATCTAAAATATGAAAATCTATTTTCGGACCATAAAATGCCCCATCACCAGGATTAATCTGGTAATTAACTCCTTTACTCTTCAAAACAGATTCCAACGCTAATTCAGCTTTACCCCAGATTTCTTCGGAACCCATGTACTCTTCTGGTCTCGTAGAAAGCTCTACTTTATATTCAAAACCAAAGTGGGAGTAAAACTCATCTACTAACTCAAGAACTTTATCAATTTCGGACTCAATCTGGTCAACTCGAACAAATAAATGTGCATCGTCTTGAGTAAAGGAACGCACTCTTAAAAGTCCATTTAAAGAACCCGAAAGTTCATGTCTGTGAACTAATCCAAGTTCTGCAAAACGGATAGGTAATTCTCGATAGCTTCTTCGTTTGCTGTTGAAAATTAATATAGCACCAGGACAGTTCATTGGCTTAATGGCATAATTTTGTTCATCCACATTGGAAAAATACATATTTTCATGATAATGATCCCAATGACCTGATTGTTCCCAAAGTTCCTGTTTCAACATAATGGGTGTTTTAATTTCTTGATAGCCTGCCTTTTTGTGTTTCTTTCTCCATAAATTTTCAAGTTCATTCCGAATCACCAATCCATTTGGTAAGAAAAAAGGCATTCCTGGAGCCTCATCCATTGAAGTGAACAGTTCTAACTCTTGACCTAGCTTTCGATGATTTCTTTTTTCTGCTTCCAGTTGATTAGACATTTTTATTCCTCCTGATTTTAAGTTGTATTAAAAAAGACCACACTCATCCCAATAATAGGGACGAGTGTGGTCGTGATTCCACCCTGATTCCATAAAACACAATTAAGAATGCTTTATGCTCAAAAAGATAACGGATTTACCGATTATAGATACTTTGAATGATACATTTCCCTATAATAGCTCCAAGGTGGTAAATCATTCACTTTTCTTCAGGGCTTCCAGCCAATGACCCTGTTCTCTGATAAGAAAACGAAGAATGATTCATGTCCTTTTCAACGCCTAACTATTTAATTTTGTATAAAAAAAGACCACACTCATCCCAATAATAGGGACGAGTGTGGTCGTGATTCCACCCTGATTCCATAAAACACAATTAAGAATGCTTTATGCTCAAAAAAGATAACGGATTTACCGATTATAGATACTTTGAATATACATTTCCCTATAATAGCTC
>NZ_JAGGQY010000012.1:0-78307 GCF_018613105.1 Bacillus sp. ISL-77 | reverse complement strand
GCTCCAAGGTGGTAAATCATTCGTTTTTCTTCAGGGCTTTCAGCCAATGACCCTGTTCTCTATCAAGAAAATGTACCAATGATTCATGTCCTTATCATAGCCTAATTAGATTTGTGATTTATTCTTGTTGAAAAATATAATACACATATTTAAAAATGTCAAGTATTGTATTACAAGATACAATGACCGAATATAAATTCTAATAACTAGGGTATCAGTTGAATTAGAATTATACCAGGTAGGAATTTGTGTGAGAAGTGTTGAATGTCTTGTGAATAGTTTCACTTAAACTAACGGGTGCTTTAGCTCAAGAACGATTTTGCTGCTTCGGCAGCCTTTTTTTCGTTGTTCCACTAACTGGCCCTTATATATAGTATCAACTTAAAAAAAGTTAAAGGAATGCACCTTTTATCGTTGTTTACATGTATTCATAGGTACGGGATTTAAAAACTTGAATTAAGCCCTCTTTGGGTAACAATAGATCCTGTGATTAAGCAGTCTCTTTATCAGGCAACTAGTCTATCATTCATCCCTACCGCGCTTTCGCTTACTAGCCTTGAAGTTTAGTGTGGAAGGAGTACACTTCCACACTAAACTTCAAGGTCGTATCTTTCCCCTGTTAGACATATCTATTTCCATATCTTTGAATACGTTGAATACTATAAAAAATAACTCTATATAATGTGTTAGCAAAGATAGAAATTCGGTCATTTTTGTATCATTACTTACGTTGAATACGGTAGAAATTCATACTATATATAAGGGCAGGATAGTTTAATAAAAAGTGAATGGTAGGAAATACTAATACCTGAAATTTCGAATAGAATTGAGGTAGTAAATTGGTATTTCTGATACGTTTATTCATTGTCCTAATCCTGTTAAATTGTTACCCAATGATAATTATGGCTAAAGAAATTAAGTATAATCACAACAGCAAAACTATTTCAGAAATAAAGAAAGAAATTGACTTTACCGTTTTAACTCCAAAAAGGATTCCTGATGATTGGACATTAGATACCAAAACATCCCCTTGGATAATGCTTCATTATATGGACAGCAAGGACACAAAGTTGATGGTTGCTATTCATTTGAGAAGAGGTTTTCCGTTATCATATGAAGATTTTCCCCATTCTCAGCAAGTTGATATTAATGGAAACACAGGTTATTTTCAGGAATGGATAGATAGTGGTGAAGTTGATAAAAATGGAGACACCATAACTGGTGGCTTACTTAATTGGGTACAGAATGGTACTTATGTAAAAATGAATAGTTCAAGATTACCGAAAGAAAAAATGTTAGAAATTGCAAGGTCAATGCATTAACGTTTCTTCAACAAATGTGGGCTGCTTCGGCAGCTTTTTTGCTTGTTCCACTAAAGGGCAGGATAGTTGAACAAGGAACACTCATAAGAGCGTTAGAAAGTGAGGGGTTAAATGGAACAAATTGATGTGTTGAAAGATAGTAAAATCGGTGTTTTCGATTTAAATAACAAAGGACAAGAACTCCAAAAACAGTGGGGAGAAGTATTTGCTAGGGAACTGAGTAAAAACCAAAAAAGACAAATCCATTATGGTCAGTTTATGTGGCATGTATTTAGCTATGAACTGCTACCATGTAAGAAAGGTCAAAGAGCAAGGGATGCATTTGATTTAGTGTCAAAGGATGAATGTTATATTTTTTACCAGAACAATCAAAATGCATTATTGATTGAAAAAGCTGCGAGCTTAAAGTCCAATCACATAATAAATGAGATTGACGGATATATTCATGATGTTTATGTTGTCGATAAAGATTTTTCATGGACCTATATCCTTACCCATGAAGAAAATTGTGGTCCCTATTTTTATAGATTAGCTGAAGAACCTTTCTTCTTCAACTAACGGGTGCTTGAGTACAAGAAATTATGGCTGTTACAGCAGCCTTTTTTGCACATACAAGGATTTAGGGGGGATTAATTTTGGAAGATTTTAAACAAGCAATAAAAAAAGGCGAATTTGTTAAAGCAAAGCAGCTTTCTAAGACTATGGATTTGGAAGCTTTAACAGAAACACTTTTCCTTATAGCATATGATGATGAGACAATTGCTCCCTATGGATTTGCGAACTACTTATTATTTGATAAGGAAACCTCTGAGTTACATTACTTAGCGTCATTTCTACTTTGTATGGGATTGAATCATTTAGATGGTGCATATCAAACATCATTTTTCCACGCAAAAAGAGCAATAGAATTAGCTCCAGAAGATATTAGTTATAAAGAGTATTTATTACTTTTTTTTGAAATGCCTGAGCCTTTGCTTAGTAAAGATGAAGCTACAAAAATAGCTAAAGAAATTTTAAAAGTGGACCCAGAAAACAAGGCTGCATTGTCGGTGATAAATGGGGACATTCATTAAGATTCTTATTCAATAATCAGTTTGTGAATAATTGTACTTAAACAAACGGGTGCGATTGTTCAATAAGAGCAATCGCTTTCCTCATTCCGCTAACGTGGCAGGTTTGTGAAATAAAGTTTTATAAAAGTATCTGGATAAGTGGGTAAAAAAGCACACACCATAAATAAGTAATCAATACCGACCAGTATTCCAGTGACAGTAACTAGACTAAATTGTCGTATCCCTAAATAAGAAAAGGCGACACTCTTATTGAAATATCAGCCATAAACTTTAATTATTCGGTGTCTTTTGTTGGGATAGTTTTTGTTTATCGGTAGTTCCAGGTGGTTGTTCTAGCCATTTGTTATCAATCATGATGTTAACTCCGTCCTTAGCATACTGAGCGACTTCTAGCGATAAGCGTTCATAATTTAGAAAAAGGTCTGTTCTTTGACTTGCCACCGCTCCAGTTGCGTAATTTCCTGAACCAGTCGCACTTAACAATGCCATATGAGACATGGCTAGTTTGTCTGAGAATGGCGGTGTAGTTGAATTTGTTATAGCAACATCTGGTGAAACTGGTGGTTGTATATCATTGTCGAGTAGAGTTGCAGAAAAAATCTGCATATGCTTTTTTGAAATATCGTTACCTCTTAACATCCACTTTTGTATATTTTTTCTCGGTGATGTTTGAGCAAAACTAATAGAAAGATGACTACCTATTAAATTGGTTTGAATGTTCATATAAAGATGAGATATTTCAACTGTGTTTAAAGGGCGTTGCTTATTGAAAAGAGAAAAACCACTTAAATAACTTTTGCTATCTACGTAATCAGTCTTTGTTGGGTATGCAATATACGGTGCTCTTACAAACAATCCTTTAGAAAGTGCGACATCTGAACTTCTGTCGAATAAAATTGACGTTTCTTTTAGTCCTTCCATAAAATAACCCCTTACATCTTTTCTTGCACTCATGGAAACGAGTCCACTATAAGCAAGTAAACCAACCTTTGCCATGTGGTTTATGTAAGTCAGCATAAATGAATCAGTATATAGGCGAGGAGCATTTAAATTGACATCTTCGTTAGTAAATCCTGTTGGTAATGGCAATTGTTCTTCTTCGAAAAGATGAGTTAGTTTTTCTATATGAGAAACTGTAAGGTCATATGCAAACTGTATAATAGGCTTTATCTCTGCGTCTTCAACATGTACTAGAAAATAACCAAGAATGCACTTAGCCATACTATCGTTCATATAGCCAGTCCAAGTACAAGCGATTTCTGATGATGTTAGGTTGATCATATTCCGTACCCCCTCCAAAGATATATATATTGGTATATTCTTTCCGAATAAACTTGTTTTTATGTAGCCTAAGATGACCTTGATAGTGTGGTAATCCAGTCATAAAATGCAAATAAGACGACCAATCCGCAAGTCAGCCGTGCATCGAATACTTACCTACTGTAAACTACCGCTTGGAAATTTATTAGTATCTATTAAGTGCGGTTTTGAATTGTACATTGTGATTTTCCAATTTTGCTTAAGATACAACGCAAAAAGCATTAACTCTTTGACGTAATCAGGTGGTTTAACGCCGAATATAACTTCTAAAAAGATTTTAATTCTTCATCCTGACCTGCTATTGGCATAAAAGGGAATTAAATATATTCGTAAAGGTATACCATTATAAACACTAGGACTCTACTTAAATATTAATGTTTTATTTGTTTTTAAAGGTATAAAAGGATATTTACAAACGTTTGCAAAATAATATATATATTTATAAACTATCGTGATATAATTTAAGTATCTAATCTAACAGCATCAAGGAGATACTTACATCATGAAAAATAAAACGTTTGGTTACATTCGAGTTAGCGGCAAAGATCAAAACATAGATCGACAGCTTAATGAAATGCTTGAGTTAGGAATTAATGAAAGGGATATATTCATTGATAAAGAGAGTGGAAAAAATTTTAATCGCCCGCAATACACAGCGTTAAAGCAGTGTTTACGTGAAGGAGATTTAGTGTATATCAAATCAATTGACCGTTTTGGCCGCAATTCCAAAGAAATTAAAAAAGAATGGGAAATCATTACCTCCGAAATAAAAGCTGATATAAAGGTAATTGATATGCCGTTATTGGACACAACACAATATAAAGATACTTTAGGTACATTTGTTTCAGATTTAGTTTTGCAGGTTCTTTCTTTTGTTGCTGAAAAAGAAAGAGAAGATATTAATAAAAGGCAACGGGAGGGCATTGAGTCTGCAAAAGCAAAAGGTAAACATTTAGGCAGACCAAAAATGAACCTAGGCTCATTATCTGATAAGCAATTAAAAATTCTAAAAGCAAATTATGAACAATGGAAAAGGAAGGAAATGACAGCCGTTGATTTTATGAATCAAATGGAATTAAAGAAGAACACATTTTATAAAATCATAAAAGAATATGAAATTGGGGTTATATTACGGGAGGAAGAAAATTGAAGGACATAATTATACGACAAATAACTGAACAGGACATACAGTTCGTAAAGGAAATCTACAATCAAGGTATTGAGGACCGAATTGCCACTTTAGAAACAGATATAAAGGATTATTCCTACATGAAAGATTGGTTTGATAAGCATACTGGCCGATATAAGGCAATTGTAGCTGAGGAAGAGGGACATATTGTGGGATGGGCCTCTTTAAACCAATACAATAACCGATGTGCTTATGGTGGAGTTGCTGATCTTTCCGTTTATATTTCAAGAGAATACAGAGGAAAGGGAATTGGAAAAAAGCTTTTGGTTAGGCTTGAATTCCTAGCCAAAGAAAATGGATTTCATAAAATGGTGCTTTTTACGTTCCCGTTCAATCAATTAGGACAAGGGTTATATAAAAAAATGGGTTATCGAGAAGTAGGTGTGTTTAAAAACCAAGGGGTTCTAGATGGTGAATTTGTTGATGTTATGGCTATGGAAAAATTATTATAACCGCTATAAATGAGATTGATAGCTTAGGTTATCAGTCTTTTTATTTACAATAACTTTAAATTAAAATACTTGATTTAAATTGTTGATTGTTCTAATATATAAGCGAATAGTTATATGCCAATTTAAACGATGATATCAATAATACGATATGCATAATTTTCATTAATTCAACACAAAATTATAAAACCTTTATAATTTAATGGTTTTTAAATAAGTAAATTACTATTTGCTTATATGTATAAAGAGGAGGTGTATACCATGTTGAAATCAATAGTTGAATTAGAAAGTGCTGCCAATGTTTTAAAGTTATTGGGTGATAAAACGCGCTTGACCATTATAGCTATTTTAAAACAACGTGTGTGTTGTGTATGTGAATTTCTTGAAGTGTTTGATATGAGCCAGCCATCAATTAGCCAGCATCTTCGAAAATTAAAAGATGCAGGAATGGTTAAAGAGGAAAGAAGAGGCCAGTGGATATATTATTCCCTTAACCATGAAAGTGAGCATTATGGACTTATTGAAGATATTTTGGAACATGTTCCAGACCAGACAGATAAAATCAAAATGATTGAAAAGGCGAATCCGACACTTCAATGCGGATGTTAGCTTTATTTTAAATAGGGAGTGAGAAAATGAGTAATACAGAAAAAAAACGTCTATCGTTCCTGGATCGATACCTAACGCTTTGGATTTTTCTTGCTATGGCAATAGGAATTGGCTTAGGATTTGTCTCTCCTGGATTTGTAGACAGTATGAACAGTTTGCAGATAGGAACTACATCTATTCCACTTGCCATTGGCTTAATATTAATGATGTATCCTCCATTAGCAAAAGTTCGTTATGAGGAGATTGGGCGAGTATTTAAAGATGTAAAAGTCTTAGCTTTATCGCTTGTACAAAACTGGATCATTGGACCAATTCTAATGTTTTTATTAGCCATTATTTTTCTTCCTGATAAACCAGAGTATATGGTTGGTCTTATCATGATTGGTTTAGCTCGTTGTATTGCGATGGTTATTGTATGGAATGATCTTGCAAAAGGAGATACGGAATACGCTGCTGGTTTAGTAGCATTCAACTCTATTTTCCAAATGTTATTCTTCTCTGTTTATGCATATGTGTTTGTAACCATCATCCCTGAATGGATAGGAATCCAAGGGGCAGTTGTAAATATTACGATGATAGAAGTAGCTAAATCAGTTTTCATCTATCTTGGAATACCTTTTATAGCTGGAATGATTACACGTTTTACGTTGGTAAAGGCTAAAGGCAGACAATGGTATGAAAAAGTGTTTATTCCTAAAATCAGTCCTATTACCTTAATTGCTTTACTATTTACGATTATTCTTATGTTCTCATTAAAAGGGGACGCTATTGTAAGCTTGCCATTAGACGTAGTTCGTATAGCAATTCCTTTATTAATTTACTTTGTAATAATGTTCTTTGTTTCCTTTTTCATGGGGAGGAAAATTGGAGCGAACTACCCTGTAACAACAACTCTTGCTTTTACAGCTGGAAGTAATAACTTTGAATTAGCGATTGCTGTGGCTGTTGGTGTATTTGGAATCCATTCTGGTGCAGCTTTTGCGGCCGTTATTGGACCACTTGTAGAAGTACCTGTCATGATTGCATTGGTAAACGTGGCATTATGGTTTAAAAGAAAATATTTTAAAGAACATGCAGCCTAAAACTAATAATAAAGGTGGAAATCAACATGGAAAACAAAAAGAAACTTTACTTCTTATGTACAGGAAACTCTTGCAGAAGCCAAATGTCAGAAGGTTGGGCAAAGAAACATTTAGGTGACGAGTGGGAAGTACGCAGTGCGGGTATCGAAGCTCACGGATTAAACCCTAATGCTGTAAAAGCAATGAACGAGGCTGGCATTGATATTTCAAAACATACTTCTGATATTATTGATCCTGAGTATTTAAACAATGCCGATTTAGTTGTAACTTTATGTGGTGACGCTGCTGATAAATGTCCAATCACACCACCAAAAGTTAAACGAGTTCATTGGGGATTTGATGATCCCGCCAAAGCTCAAGGAACAGACGAAGAAAAATGGGCATTCTTCCAACGTGTGCGTGACGAAATCGGAGATCGCATTAAGCGTTTTGCGGAAACTGGTGAGTAAGAAAGAATTTAATAGCCAAGAGTAATAAATACTCTTGGCCTTAATTTTAGCATCCATATAAGTAAATGCTTATATTGAAACCCTTTAGGAGGTTAGATAAATGAGTAAAGTTGAGATATTTGACCCAGCATTGTGCTGTGCTACTGGTGTATGTGGTCCCAGTGTAGATCCAGAGTTAACCAGAGTGGCAACTGCTATCTTTCTATTAGAGAAAAAAGGATATGACATAAAACGATATAACCTTGGATTTGAACCCGCCATTTTTGTTGAAAACAAAGAGGTGAACAAAGTTCTTCACGAAAAGGGTCCAGATTCACTCCCAGTAACCTTAGTTGAAGGTAAAATTGCTAAAGTTGGAGCATATCCAACCAACGATGAATTTGCGGAATGGTTTGGAGTAACAGTTGAGGAACTTAGCGAAAAACCAAAACCACGTCTTACAATTGATTTAAAACCATCGAAATAAGAAAGAAGTGAAGTTCATGTTTCAATCTTTCCATCCGAAAATGATTGTGAACACCAAGTTTTTATTTTTGACAGGAAAAGGTGGAGTAGGGAAGACATCGACTGCGTGTGCAACAGCTGTAGCACTAGCTGATGAAGGGAAAAAGGTCTTGCTGGTAAGTACGGACCCTGCCTCAAACTTACAGGATGTATTGGAAGTTGGGCTAACGAATATTCCAATGGCAATCCAAAGTGTACCGAACCTATATGCTTGTAATCTGGATCCTGAAGAAGCTGCAAGAGCATACCGAGACAGAATTATTGGACCCTATCGAGGAAAGCTTCCTGACGCAGTAGTCGCTACTATGGAGGAACAATTATCAGGTGCTTGTACAGTTGAAATTGCAGCATTCGATGAGTTTACAAATCTATTGGCTGATCCTAATGTAGTTAATGCTTACGAGCATATCATCTTTGATACGGCACCTACGGGTCATACTCTACGGCTTCTTCACTTGCCAACTGCGTGGAGTGGCTTTTTAGAAGAGAACACACATGGTGCCTCTTGTTTAGGTCCTTTATCTGGGTTGTCAGAAAAGAAGCAAGTCTATTCCGTTACAATGGACGCTCTATCGGACTCAACAAAAACAACGCTCATTCTTGTTGCAAGACCCGATGAGTCTTCACTACTTGAGGCAAACCGTGCATCAAAGGAATTAAAAGAAATTGGTATTTCAAACCAAGCTCTCATTATTAACGGTTTAATGCAATCTTATCTGCCAGACGATAAAGTTTCAACTGCATTTTATGAACGACAACGTAATGCCATAAAGCAAATGCCAAACGATTTAAAACAAGTTGTGACATATTCCTTACCGTTTGTTCCCTATTCCTTAACAGGTGTTCAAAACTTACGTTTCTTATTTAAACGGTATACAATGCCAGCTACACGAACAGAGGTTGAAGACAATACTATATCTCTACCTGCCTTAAATGAAGTGATTGAACACTTCTCCTTAAATAATATTAGAGTGATTTTTACAATGGGGAAGGGTGGTGTTGGAAAGACCACCATGGCATCCACAATGGCCGTTGGATTAGTAGAAAAGGGTCATAAAGTACATTTAACCACAACAGACCCCGCTGCCCATTTAGAGTTCGTTTTTCAAAAAAGTGAACTAAATGAACAATTAACCATTAGTCGTATTAATCCGACAGAAGAGGTTGAGGCTTACAAGGCAGAAGTGTTATCGAAGGTAAGTAATGATCTTGATGAAGAAGCACTTGCCTATATTGAAGAAGACCTAAACTCTCCTTGTACGGAGGAGATTGCCGTATTTCGTGCTTTTGCAGAAGTGGTGGCCCGTTCAAAGGATGAAATCGTTGTGATTGATACAGCTCCAACTGGGCACACCTTACTCCTTTTAGATGCTGCTCAGTCTTATCATAAAGAACTAGCCCGTTCAACAGGGGAGATACCTGAGAGTGTGAAAACACTGTTGCCTCGTTTAAGGAATCCAAAAGAAACCAGCGTGGTCATTGTAACATTAGCTGAGGCCACTCCAGTGTTAGAAGCTAGTCGATTACAGGACGATTTAAAACGTGCAGATATAACCCCTAAATGGTGGGTAATTAACCAGAGCCTTTACGCCACTGAAACAAAAGATCCTGTATTAAAGGGAAGAGCAGAAGCTGAAAAAGGTTGGATTAACAAAGTGACCACTGAATTAGCAGAAAAATGTGCAATAGTCCCTTTAATGAGTGAAGAAAACACAGGATACAACCAGTTAAAAAAGTTTATTGACTGATAACGGGGGGGAACCGTATGGAAAAGGTCGTTATTCTTGGAACAGGTCCTGCTGGTTTAACAGCAGCGATTTATTTAGCAAGAGCAAACATGAGGCCACTGGTTATTGAAGGCAATCAGCCAGGTGGACAATTAACGTTAACCACAGAGGTCGAGAACTTCCCAGGATTTGTAGATGGCATTATGGGCCCAGAATTAATGGATAATATGAGAAAACAAGCAGAACGTTTTGGTGCAGAATTTAAAAGAGGTTGGGTTACCGATGTTGACCTATCTAAAAAGCCATTCACCTTACAAGTAAACGGATTAGGAGAAATACAAACGGAATGTCTTATCCTTTCGACAGGTGCATCAGCTAGACTGCTTAATATTCCTGGTGAAAAAGAGAATATTGGTCGAGGGGTTAGCACTTGTGCAACTTGTGACGGTTTCTTTTTCCGTGGAAAAAAAGTCATTATTGTTGGTGGTGGAGATTCTGCTATGGAAGAGGCAAACTTCTTAACGAAATTCGCATCAGAAGTTACCATTATTCACCGTCGAGATAAGCTAAGATCATCAAAAATTATGCAGGATCGTGCAAAAGAAAATAACAAAATTTCTTGGGCACTTAACAAGGTACCATTAGAAGTGCTCTCAGATGGCGTAAAAGTGACAGGCCTAAAGGTCCGTGACAACGAAACAGGTAAAGAAGAATTAATCGAAACGGACGGTATTTTTGTAGCTATTGGACATACACCAAATACTGCTTTCCTAAATGGTCAAATCGATACCGATGAGACAGGGTACATTAATGTTATACCTGGAACAACAGAAACCAATATTCCTGGTGTTTTTGCATGCGGAGACGTTCAAGATAGGAAGTATCGCCAAGCCATAACAGCAGCAGGAACGGGTTGTATGGCAGCACTAGATGCAGAACGGTATCTCGAAAGCAATGCTTCTCATGATTGGAGCAAATCATTATAAAAGGTGGAGAAATCATGACTACAAAGAACTATAATGAATTGATTAAAGATCGGATTTATTTCGGCGGGGCAGATGATGTGAAAGATATGATGGAAAATGAAAAAGCCGATGTTATTTTCGATTTGCGGGCAGAGTCACATGAGAACAAGTCAGGCTACGAACGTATTCATAGCCCAATCGTGGATGATGCCGAACATCAAGACGAATCAATCAAAAAATCGATTGACCACGTTGTAAATGCCTATAATGAAGGGGAAAAAGTTTATTTTCATTGTGGCGGCGGAAGCACCCGTGCGGGAACTGTCGCAGTTGGAACCTTATTGTCATTAGGTAAAGCGAAGACAATTGATGAGGCTGAAGAAATGGCTAAGGCAGCACGTCCAAAAGTTAATGTAAAGCCTCAAATGAAAGAAGCGTTACAACGCATTTATCCTAATGCTTATTAAGATTAATGGATAAGACTTTTTAATTTCCTGAATGTTAAAAAGCAAGTAAGATAAGTAAGAATAAAATTTTTTGAAAGGTGATGGACAAATTGAATATCACAGATCAAGCACGTGATGTATTAAAGCAACTGCTCCAAGAACACGATGCAAAAAACATTCGTGTCTATTTTGGAGGAATGTCTTGAGGGGCTCCAAAAGTTGGGCTGGCTTTGGACAAGCCAGATGATAATGATAAAGTAGTAACCATTAATGAAATACAAGTTGCAATTGATCCTGACATTGAACCTTATACTGATGGTCTTACTCTTGATTTTAATCAAGAGGCAAATGGTCTCGTGTTATTAGGAAATGAAAGTAACTGTTGTTAGATAAGAGCATAGAGAGTAGTTAGCAAATCAAGGGCTAACTACTCTTTTCTTATTTTTGTTGCCACTTTCAAGCATGTAAATAGTATCTATTTTGCAAAAGCTATTCAAATAGTATATTAATTGGACTAATACCGACATTTCAAACCTTCCCATCATTTGGTCGGGGTTATGCTCATATGGAGGGGTTTTTATTCTTCTTTCTGTCCTATGGGGATGGGGAATTGATAAAAAAACTCCTGACACATACGATTGGATTGGTGCTATTATTTGTTTAATAGGGGTTTCTGTTATGTTATGGGCAGCAAGACATTAAACCATTAATAAGGAGTTAAAAAAATGGTTATACAGGCAAATATGTCACCTAAAGCGATTGTTAAATTCTGGGAAGGAACAAGGGAGATTTTTGAAAAATATAATGTCCCGCAATCTGAAAAATCATTACAAGATCTTGTAGAGAGTCATCTCCTTACTTCTCTTTTAAGTGGATTAAACAGTGCTGTGGGAAGTTCTAATTTAACCTGTGTAGAAGGCGGCTGACAAATGCCAACCAAAAAGGGGTAGGCTACTCCTTAAAATCTCTAATAAATGATAAAAGAGCACCAGAACTGTGCTCTTTTTTGTTGAATTAATCTTTGTTATTCCAGAGTTACTTCGTTGAATTGGAGCAATAATGGGTGTCTTTATAATAACTCCCACTCTATTACCTCTAAAAATGAGTTGGTAACCTCTATTCTCATAAAAGAGAAAGGTATAAGTTTAATCAGTAAAATTTTCATACCCCTACCGTGGTTGTTTAAAATAATAATAAGATTTGATAAAACCTTTGTATTATTGTTTGCTGTTTATTGGTTTATCATTGAATACATAACCTTAAAATTAGGTGTCATAAGGCATGAAAATGGTTGGACGTTATTGTATGCTTTGCCATACGATATAATAGCTTTTTTCTTTATAGGATTACACTCCAAAAAACCATTGCAAACTTACTTATTATCGATAATTGCTACTGTATTTTTTCTATGGTTTTTCCATGTCCCAGTAATAAATGGAAAGTGATATTTGAAAATACTAATTGTAACATATTCCACTCAACAGATAACATGCGTTAATTTCAAATTAAAAGGGTATGTTATTTAACAATATTTTAGAAGCTTTAAATATGGGGGGTAATTACTTGGAGCAACTATCTTATAAACAGTCATGGTTTATGAATGTGAAAGGAGATATACTATCGGGAATAGTAGTTGCACTTGCGTTGATTCCTGAAGCTATTGCTTTCTCCATAATAGCTGGGGTTGACCCAATGGTTGGACTGTATGCCTCTTTTACTATTGCAGTCGTTATTTCTTTTGTAGGTGGAAGACCTGGAATGATTTCTGCTGCTACGGGGGCCATGGCCTTAGTATTTACTGAATTAATAAGGGAACATGGACTTCAATATCTTTTAGCTGCCACGATATTATGCGGTGTCTTCCAAATAATATTTGGAATGTTTAAATTGGCTCGATATATGAAATTTATCCCACGATCAGTTATGGTTGGTTTTGTTAATGCTTTAGCTATTTTGATTTTCATGGCTCAATTGCAACACTTTGTCGGAGAATCGTGGATTATCTATGTATTAGTCGGAGCCACTTTAGCCATTATTTATCTGTTTCCGTATATCACTAAGGCCATTCCCTCCACTCTCGTAGCTATAGTAGCAATTACAGCTTTAGTAATTTTTATGAAGATTAATGTGAGAACCGTAGGTGATATGGGAGCCATTACACAAACATTACCAACATTTTTAATACCTCAAATCCCAATCACATGGGATACTTTAGTGATTATTCTACCTTATTCGCTGGCACTTGCTGTTGTCGGTCTAATAGAATCGCTTTTAACAGCCTCCATTGTCGATGATATGACTGATTCAGGAAGTAATAAAAATGCCGAATGTAAAGGTCAGGGAATGGCTAACATTGTGGCTGGTTTTTTTGGCGGAATGGCAGGATGTGCAATGATTGGTCAATCTGTTATTAATGTTAAGTCAGGTGGAAGGGGCAGGTTATCGACTTTTATTGCAGGTGTCTTTTTGATGTTTTTAATTGTCGTTTTGGGGAAAATCGTTGTACAGATTCCGATGGCCACATTGGCTGGAGTCATGATTATGGTATCCATTAGTACTTTTGATTGGAATTCTATACGAACACTTCACATACTTCCAAGAAGTGATGCGATAGTGATGATTGTTACTGTCCTTTCAGTTGTTTTGACAGATAATCTAGCTATCGGTGTTATTGCAGGTATTTTATTGAGTGCCATCTTCTTTGTGTCTAAGATTTCTAAAATTAGTGTAAAAAGTAAGAAGGAAGGGAATAAAAGAACATATTTTGTAAATGGGGAACTATTTTTTGCATCTGTAACCGAGCTTTTAACGAAATTTGATTACAAGGAAAATATCAAAATTGTTGAGATAAATTTAAGTCGTTCCCATGTATGGGATGACTCAGCAGTGGCAGCAGTCGATAAGATTGTTTCAAAGTTTGAAGAAAATAATATTATGGTAAATGTAACAGGATTAAACGAGGATAGTACAGAATTAGTAAATAAACTAGCTAATAAACTGGGAACACATTAAGGGAGGTTATGGGGAATGTACAAAAAAATTGCCTTAGCGACAGATGGTTCAGAACACTCAAAAAGAGCAGCAGAAAATGCGATCAATATCGCTAAATGCAGTCCTAATTCCAAAATCGAGGTCTTATATGTTGTTGATCCAGATAAAGTGAAATCTGATGTGCTTAGTAATTGGAATTCGGCAGATATTGGTGACAGCCGTAAAAGTCGAATGAGGGAAGTAGAAAGATTGGCAAAAGAATCGGGTGTCTCATATGAGATTAAGATTTTACATGGTGAGCCAGGTCCTGTTATTGTTGATTATGTTAATAAAAATAAGTTTGAAATCGTTATCATTGGGAGCAGAGGACTCAATGTGCTTCAAGAATTTGTTTTAGGTAGTGTGAGTCATAAAGTGGCTAAACGGGCAAATTGTCCAGTGTTAATAGTTAAATAAATAAACAAAGAAAAAACAGAACGGTTCCCTTTAAGGGGAGTTTTACTCGAAATAACAGTTGAAATCACAGACCATTTCGCACATAGCGGAGTAGTCTATTATTGTTGATATTAAAGCTGTTATAACAAATATAGATTGAAAATCGCACCCATTTCAGCACTTGAAATAGCAGTGTACAATGATTTATGTACACGAACTTTATAGTGAGATTTTGTTGTTTAAAATGTATACCATTTCATATTACTAATTGATAAAGGAATTACTTTCTTTCTGTTGAAATAAAATATATAATATTAATTGAATTTAAATAGGCGATGGAGTTCGCCTTTAACCGCCGAATGGCTAATGACTCCTGCTGGTAACTTAATTACTGGCAGGAGTCTTTTTATTTTAAAAAAATAGGGAGGCAACAAAATGATTTACTTCTGGGTAGGAATTGCGGGGACGCTAGGAGCTATTTTAAGGTATATGATTGGGGCTTCATTATTTACAAATAGCACCTTCCCATATGCGACATTAATCATTAATTTGATTGGAAGCTTTCTTTTGGCTGGGTTAACAACAAATTTATTTAAATGGCTCTCGATTTCTCCTGTCATTGCGACTTCGATAGGAACAGGATTTGTTGGGTCTTTTACAACCTTTTCAACCCTTAGTGTCGAAACCGTCAAATTGTTTCAGGTTGGGAATATTGTATTGGGTTTAGCCTATGTATTCGTCAGTATTCTTGGTGGATTAGCAATGAGTCGATTAGGCTTTAAAGTAAGTCAGGAGGTACAAGAATCGTGACAGCAGCACATATTTTATTAGTTGGTATTGGCGGTTTTTTCGGAGCGATTTCTCGCTATTCAATTAGTAAGAAACTAAACGGTAAATCAACATTTAAGCTGCCGTTGGGAACTCTTACAGTAAATTTATTGGGAGCCTTTCTATTAGGGATTATTACTGGTGCTAAAGCGAATATGATGATAGGTCTTTTGCTGGGAACAGGATTTATGGGAGCTTTCACGACCTTCTCTACACTCAAACTAGAAATGATACAAATACACTTAAAAAATTTCAAAAGGACATTTATCCTTTACACAATCATCACCTATGGTGCTGGAATTATACTTGCTTACTTGGGATATTTGGTTGGTAACCTCTTCTGGTGATATAAAATGTTAAAAGAGCATCATATACGATGCTCTTTTTGGTTGATTCGATGTCCATTTTACTTGCTAAAACGTGTGCAAAAAACTTCCCCTGAAGAGAACCCGTTAGTACAATACCATTCTGTTTTTTCTATTAACTAATTGACCTTTGCAGCATTCTTAATTAAAAACTTCTGTTTATCAGGTTTCTTTGCGATAGCTGCACTTATGAGCCCGATCATTGGAAAGAACATTAGTAAAAGTAAACTTTCGTTGTAACTATGGAATTTATCAAAACCTATTCCTAATGGCAAAGGTCCACATGCAGAACCAATAACCATTACCATCATCGCAACCCCGCTAATACTTCCGAGATATTTTCTGCCAAAATAATTGGACCAAACAATATTAAGTGTAATTCGTTCCACTCCGCCGCCAATTCCCCATATTACCCCGAATAGTATTCCTAAAGTGGCACTATTCATTTTTGTTAACAGAAATAAAGTCAGCACTTCCAAAACAAAAACAAAGATTAACAATCGATTGGTACTTACTCTTTCTAATATAAACCCTGATATAAAGGAAATTGGGAAGCCTATAATAGCCATTAGACTTAATACGGTAGCCGCCAGTTGCGGTGATAATTGGTTCTGCCCGAAAATGGACAATAAGTGAAAAGTTATCCCTGTATTAACGAGTGCAGGAATACCGACACAAATTAATATCGCCCAAAAAGTCCTAGTCCTCATGGCTTCTTGTAATGTCCAATCATCATCTTGAATGGTCATTGTTTTATCACTGTGTTTATTATTTTTAGATACAATGATCGGTTTTCCGTCTGGGTGCAAGCCAATATCTTCTGGACGATTTCGAACAATAAAAAAAGCAAGAGGTGCAAATAGAACGATTAATAACACTCCCCATATTTGCCAAGTTGTTTGCCAGCTCGTTAATCTAATTAGCCAAGCATTTGCAACTGGGAAAAATGCGGCACTAGCAACACCACCTAATGCCATAAAACTCATGGCACGACCACGTTTTTGAATGAACCATTGGGGGACAAGGGTATTTGGAATAAGTGTCATGCTTCCTTGCCCAAATAATCGAATTAAAAAGAAACCAATGGCCATCATCCATGTATTAACGACAAAGCTATTAAAAAAACACGCCAATCCAAGCAATAGGCTAACAATCACCATCATTTTTCTTTGACCTAACTTATCCACCAACCGACCCATGAACATCATAAGTATGCCCGAACATAATGTGGCAAAAGAATAAAGACTAGAGATTTCCGAACGAGTCCATCCAAAACTTTTTATGTATTCATCAATAAAAACAGAATTGGAATATGTCTGACCAGGACCAGAAAAAAAACTACCTAACCCAGCTATACACACGATGACCCATCCATAATAAAACGTATGCCTCTTTTTTTCGCTAATCAAATGATAGCCACTCCCTTCTTTACATAATCGTTTTAAAATCACAATTCCCAACTAATAATATTAAGTTACTCAATTGGATTATACTACAAACCAAAGGTCCCTATATCTTCCGAAAAAAATCTTTCGACTTTAGAAATTATCCCGAAAAAGGAAGAAAAACATCGTATAACAAAGGAAATAACTGTTGTGTCCGCTTTCATGGGATTTCACAAATTGGTCAAAATCCTTTATACTTTGTTTTGTTAACAACGGACCCGACTTTCATGAGAGTTGAAAGTCAATAAAAAAACAAAAGAAAAGGGAGAGGTGCTAAGTTTGAATTTGAGTACAATTAAATATTCATGGTTTGGAAACGTCAAGGGAGATGTGTTAGCAGGGATTGTTGTTGCTCTTGCTTTAATTCCAGAAGCAATTGCATTCTCAATCATTGCAGGTGTGGATCCGATGGTAGGATTGTACGCTTCCTTCTGTATTGCCGTTACGATTGCTTTTGTGGGTGGAAGACCTGGGATGATTTCAGCTGCCACGGGTGCAACTGCTTTATTAATGGTGACATTGGTTAAAGACCACGGTTTGCAATATTTACTGGCTGCAACCATCCTAACTGGTGTTTTACAGATAATCATGGGAGCTTTGAAACTAGGTCGTTTGATGAAATTTGTCCCTAGATCCGTAATGACTGGATTTGTTAATGCCCTTGCGATATTAATCTTTTCAGCTCAATTAGTCCAATTTAAAGGGGCATCTTGGCAAATGTATGCGATGGTAGCAGGTGCACTTGCCATTATCTACATCTTACCTCGTTTTACTAAAGCTGTACCTTCACCATTAGTTGCGATTATTGTTATTACAGCAATCTCAATATTTACGGGAAGTGATGTTCGTACAGTTGGGGACATGGGTGAATTGACTTCGAAATTACCTATATTTTTAATTCCTGACATTCCGTTTAACTTTGAGACTTTGCAAATCATTTTTCCTTATTCCTTGTCTATTGCATTGGTAGGACTAGTGGAAACACTTTTAACTGCTTCTATTGTAGATGACATGACAGATACAGAAAGTGATAAAAATAAGGAAGCACGTGGTCAGGGTATCGCTAATATCGTCTCAGGATTATTTGGCGGAATGGCTGGATGTGCGATGATTGGTCAGTCTGTCATCAATGTTAAATCTGGTGGTAGAGGACGTTTATCTACATTTGTTGCAGGTGCTTTTTTATTGACACTAATCATGTTGCTTAAAGGGTTCCTGGTACAAATTCCAATGGCAGCCTTAGTCGGAGTTATGTTCATGGTTTCAATTGGAACATTTGATTGGTCCTGCCTAAAAACATTAAAAAAGGTACCAGTTACTGATACGATTGTTATGATCGTGACTGTGATTACAGTGGTTAAAACTGATAACTTATCCATGGGAGTTTTAGTTGGAGTTATTCTAAGTGCCATTTTCTTTGCAGCAAAGATTTCGAAGGTAACTGTAACAAGTCTTTCTTCTAAAGGATCACATAAAAAGATATATCATATATCTGGTCAACTCTTCTTTGCTTCTGTAACAGACTTTGTTAACAGCTTTGATTATAAAGAAGCTGTAAGTGAGATTGATATAGATTTGTCCAATGCTCACCTTTGGGATGATTCTGCTGTAGGTGCCATTGATAAAGTGGTCATCAAGTACCATCAAAATGGTGTTAAGGTGAATCTTAAAGGATTAAATACAGAAAGTAATAAACTAATTGATAAAATAGCGGTTCATAACAAGCCAGGTGGGCTTGAGAAAGTTGCTAGTCACTAATATATCGTAAATAATTTTTAATTTTTAAATTGGAGGAGCCTGTCACCAAGGGTATTTTATACCTTAGTGACAGGTTTTTTTGTATTTTTTTATGTTATATACAAATTCTAGTAAGAGGGAAGGCGGTAGTAAAAGTGTTAATACTTCAATTAGCTATTATTTTAATTGCATCTAAATTAGCTGGGAGTCTTAGTGTAAGGTTGGGTCAGCCATCAGTCCTAGGTAAACTCCTTATTGGTATTGTACTAGGACCATCAGTATTAGGATTGGTAACAGAAACAGAAACACTAGAAGAATTTAGTGAAATTGGTGTAATCTTGCTAATGTTCATTGCAGGGTTAGAAACGGATATAGATGAATTTAAACGAACTGGAAAAGCATCTACCTATGTTGGCCTTGGTGGTATTATCGTTCCACTTGTTTTAGGATATTTTGTTGGACTGATGTTAAATCTTACCTCTGTACAATCCTGGTTTTTAGGATTATTGCTTTCGGCTACAAGTGTAAGTATCTCCGTTCAAGCATTGAAAGAAATGGGCCAGTTAAAAACTCGTGAAGGGACGACCATCTTAGGGGCCGCCGTTATTGATGATGTGGTGGTCGTGATTGCTTTGGCATTTTTAATGAGTTTTGCAGGAGGAGATGTCAACTTAACAGTAGTAATATTAAAGAAATTTTTATTTTTCGCAGGAGCTATTATTGTTGGTTGGAAAATTGTTCCTTTGTTTATGAAAAGATTCGCTATTTTAAAGGTAACGGAAACTGTTGTTTCTTCTGCTTTAATCATCTGTTTTATTTTTGCCTATTTAGCAGAGTACACAGGTGTCGCTGCAATTATTGGAGCGTATATTGCTGGCGTAGCCATAAGCTTAACTGACTTCAAGCACGAGGTATTCGAAAAGATTGAAACCATTAGCTACTCGATATTTGTCCCTGTATTTTTTACATCAATTGGAGTTACTGCTCATTTTGCAGGTGTTAAAGAAAATCTAACTCTTATTGTTGTATTAAGCATTTTGGCTATTTTGACTAAACTAATTGGTGCATCCATTGGTGCGAAGGCTGCTAGGTTCTCCTGGAACAGTTCGTTAGGCATTGGTGCAGCCATGGTGTCTCGTGGTGAAGTTGCATTAATCATTGCAGCTATTGGTTTAGAATCAAAACTGTTGAGTCAAGAAATGTTTGCAGTAATTGTTGTTGTCGTTCTTGTAACAACGATTGTTACTCCTCCTATGATGAAGTTGTTTTTTAATAAGAATTCACAAAAAGAGCTGTCCAATAACTAAAATGACAAAACACGCTGAATTTTTCAGCGTGCTTTTTTACATTCCAACATTACATGACATTACTAATTGACATCCATAATTACTGGAAGGATCATAGGCCGTCTTCCTGTTTCTTTATAAATTAACGGCTCAACATAATTTAAAATTTCCTTTTTTATGTTTCCCCACTGAAGTCTTTCTGCTTCAAGAGATGTTATAGTAGCTGTGTGTGCGGCATCCTTAATTTTTCCTAATAATTCTTCAGATTCTCTCATAAAGACAAATCCTCTTGTAATGATTTCAGGTCCCCTAATAATAGTCTTATTCTTAAAGTCAATGGCTATAACCGCCATTAAAATACCTGATTCTGATAGTTTTTTACGATCCCTAAGTACAATCTCCCCAATATCACCTATTCCTTCACCATCAACGTAAACTGGATCTACTGGGACACTGCCAGTCACTTTGGCAGTCGTTTCATTGACTTCGAGTATATTACCATTATCCAATATAAATGAATTGCTGAAAGGCACATCGCATTCCTGTGCTAATTCTACATGTTTTTTTAACATTCGGAATTCCCCGTGAATGGGTACAAAAAACTTAGGTTTCATCAATCGAAGCATGAGTTTAAGTTCTTCTTGGGCACCGTGACCAGATGTATGAATATCAGTAAGTTTATGATGGATAACATTCGCACCAGCACGACTTAATTGGTCAATAATTTTGTTGATACTGGTTGTATTACCTGGTATTGGGGACGATGAAAAAATCACAGTATCTTCTTTCTTGACTGAGAGTCTGGGGTGTCTTTTATTTGCGATTCTTGATAAAGCAGCAAAAGGTTCTCCCTGGCTTCCCGTGCAGATAACCAGTATTTGTTGATCAGGATATTGGTTAATTTCAGTTTCATCAATCAGTGTGTTATCTGGAATGGTTAGATAGCCAAGCTCTTGGCCTATTCTAACCGCTTTTACAAGACTTCTTCCGAGGACAGCAATTTTACGTTTATTTATAATTGCCGCATCAATGGCTTGTTTAAATCGATACATATTGGAGGAAAAAGTAGCAAATATGATCCGACCAGAAATATGATTAAAAAGGTCGTGTATCGTTTGACTTATTTTCCTTTCAGACATTGAAAATCCAGGTATTTCACTATTTGTACTATCTGAAAGTAGGCAGACAACTCCTTCATTACCGATAGCAGCCATTTTAGAAATGTTTGATGGATGACCTAAAGGAGTTAAATCAAACTTAAAATCTCCTGTATGAACGACATTACCTTTCGGTGTTTTTACAACAATACCGTAAGAATCAGGTATGCTATGGGTTGTTCTAAAAAAATCTACTGCAACATTCTTAAAAGAGATAGTTTTATCTTCTTCGATTTCATATAACTTCGCTTTGTCTAATAAGCCATGTTCTTTTAGTTTTTCTTTTATTAATTCAATGGCCAATTTTCCTGCATAGATGGGGATGTTTATTTCCTTTAATAAAAAAGGGATACCACCAATATGATCTTCGTGCCCATGTGTAACGAATAAACCTTTTATTTTATCCTCATTTTCAATCAAATAAGAATAATCTGGGATAACGTAATCAATCCCATACAACTCATCTCCAGGGAATTTAATGCCTGCATCCACTAGAATAATTTCATTTTGGTATTGAATAACATAAGTATTCTTACCAATTTCACCTAAACCACCAAGTGCAAAAATTTCAATGATGTTATTATTTTTTACAATCGCCATTAACCCACTCCGTTCCTAATAAACTGTTACTTTGATTCTAACACAGAATTGGGTCTTACTAAATTTCTTCTATTCGTATATTTTTTAATAATATTGTGAATAAATGCACTTAAACTAACCTGATGAATTTCTAAACCGATGTCTTCACCAACATTAAGACTCATCAATGTAACGGGCAGGTTAGTGCAAAAAAGCCGCTAATGAGACCTATTTATGAAATCAAACTCATCCTTAAGAACAGAGTATTTTGATATAAATAAACTAAAGGAATCCTCCCCTTCCGTTATTTGATTGCAAAGGAGTTTATATAATAATTCAATCAATTATTTTATGTAGCCCATGAAGTGTCTGGAGTGGTTGCTGTTCAAGTATTTTTTGCAGCTCTTGGAGGGATTTGGGCCCATAGAAATGGGGGACATATAAAGAAAACATTGATTCTGTATATGGGTTCAAGTATCTTAATCGGAAGTTTGATTGGGGGATACACTTCACACTTTTTTTCAGAGAAGAGTATCAATGTTATTTATGGATTAGTGGCGTTACTAGCGGGGATACTTATGTTGGTTCCTAAAAAGGAAATTGATACTGATTGGGGCGAAGATTTTAATAAAGGGTTGGCAACAGCCCTTTCCTTTATCGTAGGGCTTGCTTCTGGAGTAGTAGGTGCTGGTGGTTCATTTATTCTTGTTCCTATTATGCTTGTTGTGCTGAAAATCCCTATCCGCATTACAATCGCTACATCCTTAGCTATTACATTTATATCTTCCATCGGAGGCACAATAGGAAAGGTCTCAACAGGGCAAGTACCTTTCCTACCTGCTGTATTAGTGGTAATCGTTAGTCTTATTGCATCCCCTATAGGAGTGCGGCTAGGAAAAAAGTTAAATACAAAAGTTTTGCAAATAGCTTTAGCTACTTTAATTGTCATTACTACCTTTAAAATTTGGTTTGGAATACTTGTTTAATTACCAATAAGGAGTGATCTTAGCAATGTTTCATTATACAGTAGAAACGAATAAATCAATTGATAAGGCTATTTCATCTTTAGAAGAAAAATTCGGCATTTTATGGCAGCTAGATCTTCCTGCAAAGTTGCATGAAAAGGGTGTAGAAAGCTACAACAATCCATACCGAATCTTAGAAGTATGTACCAGTTGAAGCAGGGAAGGTTCTTGAAATAAATGAACTAGTTGGTTATTTTCTACCGTGTAAAATAACAGTTTATGAAAGCAATGGAATAATCAACAATGATGGTTGGTATGATTGATGACCCACAATTAAAAGAGATCGCAGAAAATATCGAAGTTACTTTAGTGAAAGTATTGGATAAAAGTAAGTAAGACATTATTATCATCAGTCTCTAATGGTGGAATATATTTTTCTTCTTTAACTAACGTAGCGATGCTTTTAAAAGGCATCGTCTTTTTTTACGACTAACAAGTCTAGAGTTTCACAAGACAATTATTGGCTTATAACTGACCCCTTTATGATTTTAATAGTGCCAAAAGGTAATAGATAATTAAAAGTTTTTTAACATTTAAATGATATAATAAAAAAATGAAATAAAAACGGGAGGACATAATATGAATACGAATCTTACTCCTATAAACCCAATTGCTTTTGAATTAGGTCCTATTAGTGTCCATTGGTATGGTATTATCATCGGATTAGGGGCAATGTTGGGCTTATATCTTGCGACTCAAGAATGTAAAAAAAGAGGAATTTCACCCGATGTTCTTGTTGATTTAGTTATATTTGCTTTACCTATTGCCATCATTTCAGCCAGGATTTATTACGTCTTATTTGAATGGAGTTATTATAAAAATCATTTAAGTGAAATCCCCGCTATATGGAACGGTGGTATAGCTATTCATGGGGGATTGATTGGAGCAGTTATTACAGCCATCATTTTTACAAATAAAAGAAAAATATCGTTTTGGAAATTAGCTGATATTACAGCACCAAGCATTTTATTAGGACAGGCTATCGGGCGTTGGGGTAACTTTATGAACCAAGAGGCTCACGGAGGCCCTGTTTCACGTACATTTCTTGAAAATTTACACCTTCCTACATTTATTATTAACCAAATGAATATTAATGGTACCTATTATCACCCAACCTTTTTATAGGAATCTTTGTGGAGTTTAACTGGAGTAATTATTTTGATTTCTTTACGGAAAGTTAATCTTCGTCGGGGAGAATTGTATTTAATGTATCTTATCTGGTACTCAATTGGACGTTTCTTTATCGAGGGAATGCGAACAGACAGTTTAATGCTAACTGATCATCTAAGAATCGCTCAAGTCATCTCCATTTTGATTCTCACTGGATGTATATCGCTTCTTCTTTTCAGAAGAATGAAAGGATTTTCTACCAAACGGTATTTAACGGATTAAAAGAGGGATAAAAAATGAAAAACAACGACCAACAGACGCTTGATTCAAAATATATTCAGCAACACTTAGCGAATGAACGCACTTACTTGGCCTGGATACGAACAAGCATTACGATTATTGGCGTTGGTTTTTTAATAACCAACCTTCACTTTTCTTCTATAACTGAAAACATAGCCATTGGAGATAGATTAGCTCAAACAATTGGATTAGCTTCTATATTCGTAGGGATTATGACCTTAATGATGTCAACCATTGGCTATTTTAAAAAAGGGAAAGATATTAATCAACAAACTTTTATATTTCCACGAAATTTAGTTATCTTTTTATCGCTTGTATTGCTGCTTATCTTTCTAATTTTCGGTATTTACTATTTATTTGCTTGGGGATTGATATAATCCGTTAAAGTGTCGCTTTGAATTATTACAGCGGCACTTTTATTTTTGGGGGGGATTATTTTTGATGTCAATTCCAATTTATAATTGGAGAAATTAGAGGAACTATAGTCTTATTTAAGGAATAAATAAAGATTGTGAAGAATTACTTAAACTATAGGGTGCTTTTGTTCAATATACAAATTATAAAAAAAGCCGAAAATATGCAAGTTTTTATTCATTTCTTGGAATTTTCAGCTTTTACATTCAAAAAACATACTGCAATAAACAGCAGTTTTATTGCCAAATACAAGGCCCGTGAAATAGTTAATTTTCATTCTTACTTAAATGTTTAAAAGCTTCTAAAAATCTCTCATAAGTTTGTTTACCATATTGTTCAATGTTGTTTTTGAAAAACAGTTCTATTGTTAATTCCTTTGCCTGTTGTAGGGAACAATTTCGAGAAATCATTACTAAATTGATATAGGAAAGAAAATACTCTTTTCTCAAGGTACTAGCATGATTAACAGTCAAAATACAACCTCCTATAGGGCCGAGTGCTTAACAACAGCACACGCAATCGCAATTTGTTTTTAAGATAGTTAATTGTTGGTTCGGTTTAAATTTCTTAACTAGCTTTTGAAAAAATGTGTCCTTTTGAAAATCTTCCATTTTCCAGGAATTTTGTGCTTTTCTTTCAACTTCCTCTTGGCGTATTTTCATCAATTGATATACCTCATACTCATTAAACATATTGATTTCCTCCTATTAATCAAATAATAATATTGATTTATTAATCAAAAAAAATTGATATAAAGTTTAAAAAAATTAGCAACAGGTTGGTTTAAAGATACAGCAAAGTTCATGGGACAATAAATGATTTAGTTCCTCTTGATTCAGTTCATAATAACTCCAGGTGCCCTTTGTTTCTTTTTTGATAATGTTGGCATCTAATAAAATCTTTAAATGATATGACAATTTTGATTGGGCCATATCCATCATAGGAGCCAGATCGCACACACACATAGAACCATTCTGAGTTAAAATATTCATGATTTGAAGTCTTTTTTTATCAGCAATAGCTTTAAATTTTAGCTCATATTTTTCAAACACTTTATCTAAGGATATATCTTGTAATGGAATTTCTTCTTTCATCTTTATCACCCACTTCATAAATCAAATAATCTTGATACATTCATGATATATCCAATATTTTCATGTGTCAATTGATTAAATCAAAAAAAGTTGATTTAAGTTTATATTTTATTATATTTCTGAGGAGCTAAAATTATACAAATAATAAATCAATTTTTTTTGATAAAGGGGTTGTAATTAGAAAAAATTACTAATATACTGAAACCATAAATCAAAAAAAGTTGATTTATGGATTATAAATCAAAAATATTTGATTTATAAAAAATCATGAGGGAGTTGTTAATAATGAAAATGCATGTTGGAGTCAATGTAACGGATTTAGAAAAGTCAATTGAGTTTTATACTAAAGTATTTAATACGGAGCCTGTAAAGGTTAAACCAGACTATGCCAAGTTTTTACTTGATGATCCTGGACTCAACTTCACTTTAAACTTAAAAGACGCTGTTTCAGGAAACCAGGTAGGGCATTTTGGCTTTCAAGTGGAAAATCAAGAAGAAGTTCTTCAGCATAAAGACCGTTTAGAAAAATTAGGGTTCTTTGCAAGGGAAGAGATGGATGTTACCTGTTGCTATGCTACTCAAGATAAATTTTGGGTGACAGACCCAGACGGGAACGAATGGGAGTTCTTTTATACAAAAGGTGATGTAGAAACTATGATTACGGGACCATCTTGTTGTGCAACTCAACCGACCAGGGAAGAAACAAAAACTTCAACAAGTTGTTAAATCTCTAAGGTTAACATCAACTCCTTGAGCGTTTCTGTATAAGCAGAAACGCTCTGACTGTCGACAAATTCGAAAAAAATCGGATTTATCGATGGTATTTTTTTTGTATAATTAAGATACATATTAGATTTTCATGAGGTGATGAAATGCTAACGAAAAACACACAGATAAATCGGGACCAATTAGAAATGATTACTTTAGACCAGCTTGTACCTGCGAATCATTTGGTTCGTAAAATGGAAGCTGCTATCGATTTTTCATTTATATATTTCACTTGTTCAAGAAATGTACTCTACCGAACGTGGTCGTCCAAGTATTGATCCTGTGGTATTAATTAAGATGGCTTTCATCCAATATACCTTCGGTATTCGCTCCATGCGCAAAACTATAGAAGAGATTGATACAAATCTAGCTTACCGTTGGTTTTTAGGATTTGGATTTCATGATAAAGTACCTCACTTCTCAACTTTCGGGAAAAATTACGAACGACGATTCAAGGATACAGATTTATTTGAACAGATTTTCTATCGTATTTTGAAGGAAGCCGCAGATAAGAAGTTGGTAAGTGGCGAGCACGTATTTATTGATTCGACTCATGTAAAAGCGAGTGCGAATAAGCGTAAATTTGAGAAGAAAGTGGTACGTAAAGAAACGAAAGCGTACCAATCACGTCTTCAAGATGAAATCAATGGTGACCGTGAAGACCATGGAAAGAAACCATTTCCTCCAGATAAATTTGATAAAGAAGAACTGAAAGAAATCAAAGAAAGTACTACTGATCCTGAGAGTGGTTATTACGTGAAGGATGAATGAACAAAGCAATTTGCATACTCATTTCATGCAGCCTCTGATCGTAAGGGTTTTATTTTGGGAGCGATTGTTACGCCTGGGAACATCCATGATAGTGCCATCTTCGAGCCACTACTGGAAAAGGTAATTGAGAACCATGGAAAACCTGAAGCTGGTTGCTGCTGACGCTGGATACAAATCACCTGCTATTGCCCAATATCTATTTGAAAATGATATGACACCTGCTTTACCATATACTCGCCCTCGTACGAAGGAAGGATATATGAAAAAGCATGAATATGTTTATGATGAACATTACGATTGTTATATTTGTCCGCAAGGACAAATACTGAAATATGCAACGACGACGAAAGAAGGCTATCATCAATACTTCTCAAATCCGATTCAATGTAATACTTGCCCATTACTTTCAGAGTGTACGCAAAGTAAGGAACATAAAAAGCTCATTCAGCGTCATGTATGGGAAAAATACTTAGAAGAAGCCGACCATCTTCGTCATACACAAGAGAATAAAAGCATTTACGCAAAACGGAAAGAAACGATTGAACGTGTTTTTGCAGATGCTAAGGAAAAGCATGGTATGCGTTGGACAACCCTAAGGGGCCTAAAAAAATTGTCCATGCAAGCGATGCTTACTTTTGGCATCCATGAATTTGAAGAAGATGGCCAACTGGACATGGAGAAGTCCAGAAATGGTGTAAAAATGTACCTCAGGAGAGGTCCATTTTAAGATATTAAGAGCATAAAAGGGACAAAAGGCATCCGAATGAGTCCATTCGGATGCCTTTTGTCTACACTCTGAGCGTTTCTGTATAAGCAGAAACGCTTTTAATTACTTGATGGAAAAATGTAAAGCACTTATATTTAACTTAATAAATAAACAAAGCTGGTGGTTTGAGTGCAAGATTCAATAGTTATCGATCAAATGGAACAGGATGATTGGGGACAGGTTCGTGAAATCTATTTAGAAGGAATTGCTACTGGTAATGCCACCTTTCAAAAAGAGGCTCCGTCATGGGAAGAATGGGATAGTGGTCATGTGAAGGAGTGTCGTCTTGTTGCACTCTTAGAGGATAAGGTTTTAGGCTGGGCTGCGTTAACCCCAGTTTCAGGGCGATGTGTCTATTCGGGCGTAGCCGAAGTGAGCATTTATGTTAGTCAAAGCAATAATGGAAAGGGGATTGGCAGTAGACTTTTAAATTCATTGATTGAACAAAGCGAACAGAACGGTTTCTGGACGTTACAATCAGGTATATTTCCTGAAAATGTTGCTAGCCTTAAATTACATAGTAAGCATGGTTTTCGGGAGGTTGGTAGACGAGAGCGTATTGGGAAAATGGATGGTGTTTGGCGTGATACTATTTTGTTAGAAAGAAGAAGTAATATCGTTGGAATTAATTAATTCTATTCCAGCGAAAAACATAGGGTTAATTCTATGCTATTGAAGGTGAAATAAATTGCGTATACTAGATTGTTCAACAATTGAAACAACAATAAAATCTTTATCAACTTTACTTAAAACTGATCAAAAGACCGTAAATTTGTTCATTGAGTCGAATAAGTACCGAATAACGAATAACGCTAAAAACACTTATTATGATAATCTTTCTATAGAAAACGTACTAAATTATTTTAATCTACGTGAAAATGAAATAAAAGAGCCTCTTAGACAATATGAAAATGCACAAAGGGTATGGAAAGGAATTGCATTTGAAAATGTTGGGTTTGCTCATATTGGTACTAGTCTTAAGACAACGAACATAAGTAGAGAACCACTAAGTAAAAATGCGCCTTTAAAAGCCCTCTATAATAAGGCAGTAGAATATTTTTTGTTAAGAAAAACAAAACCAGATGTTATTATTATATATTTACCCGGGTTGGAATTTAAGGGACAAGCGAATGGACTTTCACTTGCGTATGATACAAAAATACCCCCTTATTTAATTGTAGTCTCCGATGGTGTAGATGACTATCCATGGGTAGTTGCGCATGAAATAGGACATATTTTGTATTACACCAATAAATTTAATGATAAAGATGATCCCAATCCATATTTAGTTGTGAACTCTAAAGGAGAGGCAATGAGAGATGCTCACGGGAATCTAAAATTTGATAGAACTCATAATAACAACAAAAATAATATTATGTATCCAAGAGGATCTAAATCGTCGATACCTCCTAAAGTTACTTTCGATCAGATGGTTAAAGTTAGTAATAGTTATCTATTGGATAAACGAAAAAGGCTTTGGGATTCAAAGTAAATAATTGGGGTTAAAAAGAAACTCATGAAGGATTATAACAAAGGGGAACTACTACAACAAAGGTAATGCCTTTTCCTTCTTCAACTAAAGGGCAGCATTCCTGTAATGAAGAAATATGAGGTTTGACATAAAAAAGCCCCTTGGTATGATATGAGTGTCCAAAGCTTGCAGGCAAAAAGGACAACAATCACAAATACCAGGAGGCTATTTAAATGAATTATAACCAAAATGAGAAGATTGCTCAAATTACTTCTCAAACATTAATTATAGGTGTTGATATTGCTAAATATAAGCATGTGGCAAGAGCCCAAGACTTTAGAGTTTTCGGCACCCTTTTACTTTGAAAATACAAATTCTAGCTTTAACTGTTTCATAGAGTGGATAGAAGAGGAAAAAGAGATATTAGAAAATAAGATTAAATTTTATTCAGCAACAGGTGCATTGGCAGAACTAGAAGGACTAAAAAAAGCGCTAAACAATAAATAGCTTTTGAACTAAGAAGGGAATTCGCCTTTGAAGGAAATGTTTCTTCAGTAGCCTTTTTCTTCTTCAAGTAACAGGAGAGTTGAACTTAAAATAAGTGTTTCTTGGGTCCGAGGGTAAATCTAAGTTAATCAACAAAAGCTTTTTCTATCCCAGAATCGGAGACGCTGTACGGAGCAAAAAAAAAGAAGCCGGCTAAACCAACTTCTTTCTCACTATTTTTAAACTGTCACATTGCTTATTTAACTGCTGATGCTGTTTTTTCCTTCTTTGCTTCTTTGTCTTGAATTAATTTTAGAAGATCTAGGAAATTATCATCACGTGTATAAATTGCTTTTGCCCCATTATCATCGTATTCATAGAAACCTTTATTTGAACGAATACCATGTTCACTTTTTTCGACCATTTCTTTTAAGAATTTAGGAACTTCTCTTGTATTCGATAAATCCTGCTCGATGTTGTATACCATAGCTTGTGTTGTTTGCAGACCTGCTAAATCCTGACTTTCCATTGGTCCGCAAAAAGCCCATTTAAAGCCCATGCTTCCTCTTACAGCGATATCAATATCTTCTGCCGTACATACTCCCAATTCAATTAAGTTGAAGCATTCCCGTAGAAAAGCTACTTGTATGCGGTTAACGATAAAGCCGGTAATCTCTTTTTTCAGTACCACTGGAGTTTTACCGATTTCTTTCATTAGGTCATAAGTTACTTTTACGACATTTTCATCTGTCTTCTCAAATTTAGCAATTTCTACAATTGGTACAAGTTGTGGAGGGTTAAAGTAATGTGTAATGATAAATCTTCCTGGATGTTTTGCTCTTTGTGTTAATTCTTTTAATGGGAAAGTAGATGTATTAGATGCAATAATCGTTTTTTCAGAGACAATGCTTTCAATAATCTCGTAAGTATCTAATTTTGTCTCAAGCACTTCTGGAATAGATTCTAGAATAAAATCAGTATCCTGGATCGCTTCAAGTAAATCTGTTGTATATTTAATATTATCCAAAGTCTGCTCCATTTTTTCTTGTGACAGCATTCCTTTATTAACCATAATTTTCAAGCTGTTCGTAATCATTTTTTTTGCTGTTTCCAATGATGTCTCGCGTCTAGCTTGAATACGTACAATATATCCTGCTTGTGCTAGTAATTGAGCAACGCCATGACCCATAATACCTGCTCCAAGTACTGTGATGATCTTCATTTAAAAACCCCATTTCGTATTATATTTTCTTCATTTTTCATAATTAGAATAGAAAGTCTATTAAAAATAGGAAGCATCTTGCTATTTATTTTTATAATAGTAACTTCATTGTGAAAGGAATTTATCAGATAGCTTTCTCTTGGTGTTATGTTAATATATAAAGATTAAACAGAAATATTTTTAATTTGCTTCTTCTTGTTTCCAGCCCCTTCAATCGTGTGAATAACAACTGCAGCAACTAGGATAGCTGCAATGGTTACACCAGCTAATATGACAGAAGTATCCATTAAGAGGACAAGAATAATTCCAACAATTGATGCTACTGATGAAAGAATCGTATATGTCGCAAATGTTTCTTTCATTGATAAGCCAAAAAATTCTTTTACCATCCAGAAGCCAGGATCATTTACGTGTGAAGCAAAAGCTGTTCCCGCTCCAGTAGCAAGAGCAACAAGTGCTAAGTTTGCCTCAGGATATGATTCTAGCATTGGAAGCACCAATCCGGCAGTTGATAATGCTGCAACAGTTCCTGAACCTAAACAAATACGGAAAATTACGGCAATAATCCACGAAAGAAGAACTGGAGAAATGGAAACATCAGTAAACAGACTAGCAATATATTCCCCAACTCCGCCATCTATAATAACTTGTTTGAATGCACCACCACCACCAGTAATTAAGATTAGCAAACCAATCGCGTTGATGGATGCCCCTGCAGAGGACGTTAAGTCTTTCATTGGAGTTTTCCTGGCAATTCCCATTGTATACATAGCTAATAATAGTGAGATTAACAAAGCTACTGGAGCGTTTCCGACAAAACGAATAATTACAACTAAAAGATTATCGGCAAATCCCAATTGTTTTTGGAAAATATCTAAAAAAGCTGCTGCAAACATCAATAGAATCGGGAATACCGCTGTTAAGACACTGATTCCAAATCCAGGTGTTTCTTCTAATTTCCATAGTTTTTGATCTCCTATTGCTTCCGCATTGCCTGTTTTTTCAAAAGCACTTGGGATCCACTTTTTGTTGATTTTAGGGAACCAAACTCCCGCAACTACAATTGTGGTATCCCAATAATGATTCCGTATATTAATACCATGGCGAGGTCTGCTCCGTACTCCTGTGTAACGGCAGTGATTCCTGGATGAGGTGGCAAGAAGCTGTGTGCGACAACTAAAGCACCTGCTAACGTAAGGCCAAAGTGTGTAATGGAAATCTTTAGTTCCTTAGAAATCATATAGATGATTGGAACTAATAGAATAAAGGCAACGTCCCAGAATAAAGCAATTCCTACGATAAAGGAAGAAGCAGCAATTGCCCATTGCACATTCCTTCTTCCAAACTTATCGATTAATGTCATTGAAATTCGATAGGCTCCACCTGCATCAGCGGGCCTGTGGGAGAATGTTATGCTGTTCGACCTTTTGCGTTTAATTTGAAGACTTTGATTAAAATAATTAATAGAATAACTCCAAGTGCAACCATTAATAATGGCATTTTCATTGTCCCCCTTTTTTATATAACCCTAAATCTTCCATTAACTTAAAGAATTCCCTTTGTCTTAAACATTCAGAAATAAATATTTTAGATATATGAGAATTTTTCGAATGTTTATATTGTAATAAAAAGCTATTGAAATATCTAATAGAATATAATTTATAAAAAGGCGGTTTTTTAAAAATATTTTTTATAGTTGTAAGTCAATAACGGGATCTATAAGGAGAAAATATTACTGTATTGATTAATAATTCTTATTTAGAAAATCAGAGCCATATTAGGAGGAGAAAACAAGATGGTACAAACAGCAACAAAATTTCTCTTGCGAATTTGCCCTTCTCTTTTTCCACAATAAATATATGCTTAAATTGATCAGTATAGGTGATTCCTTTTGAGCTTACAGATTTAACGTAATTATTAGCTGATTGCAACTTGATCTCTTTCTCTGTGAAGATCTTTTTACTCATAATTAATCCGTCTCCATGTTTAGTTCGCTGAGTTGTATTTCTTTATTATACAAAAATGTACCCTCTAGGTAGACTTTTTTTAAGTACTCTATTAGGGTACATTTTATAGGGAGAACGGCTTTTTTTTTGGAAAAAAATAAATTTGGAAGGATTTAAATAGAAAGATGTCTTTTTGTTTATTCGTGGTTTTATTTTTGATTTCCAACTCCCCTTACCCTTTTTTAATTAAATGTTTTTTAGAACTCACTCAGGACAACGAAGTCTAGTCATTATTCCTATTAAAACATTTCCTTGCACTAGAATTAACATGTATTCATTGGTTTATATATTAATAAAATCTTGAATTTTGGCTCTAGAAGAAAGATTATTTCGATTAGAATTACATGGGGAAAAGATTTAAAATTAAATTAATCAAGATAATATTCCGATATATTTAAATATTAACATTTTTTGACCATAGCACACTGAGTTAAGTTTTGGATGCGATTACATTTGGCTGAGGTATCCGGATCGATGTTAGTTTTTGTGCATTTGATAGTCACGACAAAAAGGAAACAGACCTTTTTCTTTACAAACCAAAAAAGAGATTACAAGGAAAAGAGGAGATTTTAGCATGTCGAGTCGTCGAGTCAATCACAAGCCTATCTTTTGGAAGGGAGAGTAGCCATGTAACAGGTTCTTCACAAGGAATTGGGAAAGCGGTTGCAATTGGTTTATCACAAGCAGGTGCGACTGTATTGGTTACAGGAACCAATCCGGAACGTACGAAGAAAGTCACCGAGGAAGTGGCCCAATTAACAGGGCGGGAACAGACTACTTTATTGGTGATCTATCAAAAGATGAAAACGTTATCTAGATGGTTGAAAAAGCCATACATAAATGGGACAAAATCGACATTCTTGTCAATAATTCCGGCGGAGGCGTGATTCTCCCGTTCCTTGAACAAACACCGGAAACCTTAAAAACAACAATTGACCGCAACCTCTGGACTATGCTGTGGTCATGTTACAGAGTGTTGCCGCATATGGTGAAACAAAATTACGGACGGATTATTAACATAGGGGCAGATTCTGTTCGAAAATGGTTTATGGGACCATGCAGCCTATAATGCTGCAAAGGGCGGGGTCTATGCCATTGTTTCCGGATTAGGAAGAGAATTCGCCAAAAATTTAGAACAGCGGGCGTTACGATTACTGAAAAGAGAAGCCCATGTAGAATACCCGCACTCCACTACTCTTCACAATGTGACGAATGTAAGAATCGTTAATAATGAAGAGGATGCCGTAAAAGTTAGATGCAATTTCTCTACCTACCGTACGAAGCGTGAAGTACTTGACAATTTGTCGTGGTCAACGAATACATCATTGAAAAAGAAAATGGAGAATTAAAGATTCAATCCAAGAAAGTCATTCTCAAATTGGACAGTCTCCGCCCCCACGGAAAAGTAAGTATCATCTTATAATTTGTAGACAAATTTTGGAGCTGACCCACGCTGGATTACCGCGGTGAACCAGTGGGTGTCAGACCCCCTAAAATATTAGGAGGTTTTCGAATGATTCGCTATTAAAAGTTGGGGTATGTTGTGTTAAGCGTGACGGATCTTAATAAATCGTTAGATTAGGAAAACGTAAGTTTGTTGGCGGTCAAGAAGACATGATTTGGGTATGGCTGCAGAAATTGCAAAAGCCAAGAGCCTCGCAACAGAAAAATAACAGTGGAAATTAGTTTAATTTCATTATTCTTTATGGGGTAAGGGAGCCTAAGGTCTTCTAACTTCTTCCTTATTTGGTGCCCAGCAAGCCGTTAATTGCTAGTTGGTTTAAGTCCAACTGCCAAGACTTCTCGGTAGCTGACAGGTAACTGGTGGCTAAGGTTGAATCCCTGTGACAAAGTAACTCTTTGAGAGTGCTTGCAAATTAACAGACAGGTTGTAACCTAAAGTGAATCCTGTCGCCTCGTCAGAAGAAATACGGGTTTTGCCTATCCTATTCCAAGTCAAATTACAGAATTTTCTAGGAGGATTAAAACAACTGTTTCATCAGGTGGGGGGAGAACCAACCTATTTACTTAATTTGCTCGAGTAGAGTCTAATTAGAAGGGAGCATTCATTATGGTAATGGTTTGTAAAGAACATCTCACAAAAGGATTGGAATTACTTCCTGTTCCACATGTAAAAAAAGTGCCTGCCCAAACAAAAAAAACATGTTCCTTTTGTGGCAAACAGGCGGAACTAAAATTATTTCTTCTTCTTAGCGTTAGAGAAAAAATATCATTTAATCTGATTCATTCATAGTAATTTAAGATTTAAGCTTATAGCCTTGTATATAAACTTTCTCACCCAATTTGGTTTGCGCTAAAAAAATGAAAAAAGAATCCACTTCTATTAGAGTTTAAGTAACCACACAAAAACCACACAGAAAGGATTCTTTAACGCAAGTAACTCTTGATCTCAACCGGAAAATTAAATTGTCAAGTGATGGAGGATCTCTTTCCTCCCGATACAGGTGAATTTCTCTTTAGAGAATTCGATGAAAAATCGGATTTTCGAAGACTTTAGGAGAGCACATAAAACTGAATGATTCAAGGGCCTATTAACTTCATTCAGATGAAACCCTTAAATGCCAAAAGATTTATCAAATCATTGCTGGGTATTCCGAAGATGACGCTGCAGATCAATTAACTATAGATCCTGTTTACACACAAATTGTTGGAACACCTACCTTGCTTCCTTAATCGTAACGTTAAGGATAAGAGAAACAATAGAGGAAGAACTTGTTCTTGTTCCCCTCCAATTTTGAAATTAATATTAACAAATTAGCTAATAAGCCCCATTTGTGGCTCTTACGACTATATTCGAAAATATGTGATTTATATCACATAGTCCCGGAATGAAGTGTTTTAAAATAACACCTTGTAAATAGTAATAACTTAAAGGGAGTGTTTAATTTGTTAGATCAAAAAAAATAGAGCTTGTAAAATCAACTGTTCCAGTGTTAGAGAAGAAAAAAATTACAACCCGTTTTTATCAATTAATGTTTGGAGCACACCCTGAACTCCTTAATATATTTAATCATGCAAACCAAAAACAAAGAAAACAGCAAAAGGCACTTGCAAGCGCAGTATATGCTGCAGCCAAATACATCGATAACCTCTCTGCCATTCTTCCTGTTGTGAACCAAATTGCCCACAAACACCGCAGTCTCGGGATTAAACCGGAACATTATCCAATCATCGTAGGAAAATTCTTGCTATTAGCAATCAAGGATGTGCTGGGTTATGCAGCAACAGACGAAATTATCGATGCATGGACAGACGCTTATAAAGAAATTGCCGTTACCTTTATTAATGTAGAAGCTGAATTGTACAAACAAGCGTCTAATCAAAATGGCGGATGGGACGGGTTCTGACCTTTCATCGTTGAGCGGAAAGTAGTGGAAAGCGACCTTATCACCTCTTTTTATTTAAAACCCGAAGATTATAAGGAATTTGTCAGCTTCCAGCCAGGGCAATATATTAGCATAAAGTTAAAAATCGAAGGTGAAAAGTATACACATATTCGTCAATACAGCCTTTCTGATGCTCCGGGAAAAGACTATTATCGAATCAACGTCAAACGTGAGGCGGGAACCACAAATCCTGACGGCCAGGTATCAAATTATCTTCATGACCATGTGGAGGAGGGAGACATTCTTCAAGTAAGTGCACTGCCGGGGACTTTGTCCTGGATTTGGATAAAAAATCACCTGTTGTCCTGTTAAGCGGCGGTGGAGACTAATATTCTGAAGAGTATTTTTTTCAATCAACATCAACATTGGGAAAAATTCTAAGCTCGATAAATTCAACCGCAGAGATAACTATATTGAAGGCTTGCATACAAATTCAACCTATATAACTATAGCATTTGTTTTGTAATGGCTTCTGTTCGTGTCGTCCAAAAATTCTAAGTATCTGCGATAAACCCATTCCAATTTACTATAATAAGTTTTTACCCCAATACCTAGAACATCAATAGTTTTTGAAACTGGCATTTTATTTACCAATAGCTTGATGAATAACGGCAGGATGCCATTTCATTTTTGGTTAAAGGTGGATGTTTTCTTCTGGTCGGCATCATATTTCCCACACTCTTTACACTGCCATCGCTGCGTGCAAGTTTTGCTTTTTTCTCTTTTGTAGAAATAGGAAGGATGTTCAACTGGATTTTTATCTGAATTTACACACGTTTCCTTATGAAATTGGTATTCAGACACAACATCCTTCACAGAATTAATACGGATTCAGTGTTCTACTTCCTGTGCGATGCTCTAATTAGAATAGGGTGTGGTGGCGCAATCGAATGTCATACCTTGATTAGGATATATAGCGTCACAAGTTACATTGAATTGATTTGTGTCCCGCTTTCCGGATGAGCTTGTACCGATAAGGTTTGTTCTTGACCGCAGTAAATCGTGTTTGTAGCTTTCCGAACCACTTGCAAAACGGATTGATACAAAAATTATATTGAATGGTATGTTTAATCCCATTTAATCGAAATGTAACTAGAAGAAACAATGGTTTACTATATTATTAACAGCGTATTCATTGTGTTTATATATAAATAAAATCTTGAATTCGGGCGCTAGAAGAAAGATAATTTCGATTAGAATTACATGGTCAAAAGATTTAAAATTAAATTAATCAAGATAATATTCAATATTTAAATATTAACATTTTAAAATATTGATATTATCTGAAAAATACATTAGACGCTGATTACCTTAGCACGTTGGGTTAACTTTTGGATGCGATTACATTTGGCTGAGGTGCCCGGGTTCGATGCTAGTTTTCGTGCATTTGATAGTCTCGACAAGAAGGAATCAGACCAGCTATTTAGAGTTTTTAAGGCCAGGCGGTTTTGCGACTCCGGATGATAATGAAGCACTTGATCTATGCCAGGAAGGCTTTTTAAATACTAAAGAAGTCGGATGGAATGATATTTCCAAAGGAATGAACAGGGAAATTCTCCAAGCAACGGATGAAGAACAAATGCGTTCCTTTTGGCGTGAATGGGATAAACGGAGGACAGCAGCGGAAAGCAAAAATGAAGAAGCTGGGAAGGTGAAAGTATGAACATAACACGTCAGGAAATTGAGGATCTTTTAGTCCATGAGGCGGAACCTCTTGATGAGTTTAAGCTAAAGGAGTGAGCTACATTATTAGCAAGCAATGGAACGTATGTGATTCCGACCATCGGAAATCCTGATGCGGACTTTAAAAAATTTCTTCGTTCATGATGATCGAGCCCGTCTAGAACAGGGGCGTTACGATTATTGAAAAAAGAGGCCCATGTAGAATATCCACACTCGACCACTCTTCACAATATCACGAATGTAAGAATCGTTAGTAATGAAGGGGATGCCGTAAGGTAAGCTGCATTTACTCAACCTATCCCACAAAACGTGAAGTGCTCGACAATTACGTCGGAGTCAACGAATACATCTTGGTAAAAGAAAAAGAAGAATTAAAGATTCAATCCAAGAAAGTCATCCTAAAGCAAGACAGTCTCCGTCCGCACGGAAAAGTAAGCATTATCTTATAATTTAGGTTGGGTCAGACGCACACTTTTTTAACTCTTTTAAGTGAAGTGGAAAGTTCCATAAACAAATAAGCATTAACATAAAACATGTAAGCATTAACGCTATATTTAGAAAATATTAAAATCAAAACCAAGGAGGAATTATGAATGGTGCAAGTCGAAACTAAAACAGTAGTTGAACCTATCGTAAACCCATTTGATTGTTTACATTATATCGACGGTAAATTTGTTGAATCTGTAAATGGAAAAACGTTTAATAACGTGAACCCTGTAACCGAGGAAGTTTATGGTACAGTTGCAGAAGGAAGCGCGGCAGATATTGATTTAGCTGTTAAAGCTGCTAAACGTGCTTTTGAAGAAGGCCCATGGGGAAAAATGACTGTAAATGAACGTTCAAGAATTATCCGCAAAGTTGGTGACATTCTTGAAGCAAGACAAGAAGAAATCGCACAATTAGAATCATTAGATACTGGTAAGCACCTTAAATTCTCACGTCATGTTGATGCTCCTCGTGCAGCAGCAAACTTCCATTTTTTTGCAGATTACATGATTTCTATAGGAACAGAGGCATACCAAGATGAAACTCACAATGCGCTTAACTACGGATATCGCCGCCCGATTGGAGTAGTTGGATTAATCCAGCCATGGAATCTTCCATTATTCTTATTAACATGGAAATTAGCTCCAGCTTTGGCTGCAGGATGTACAGTAGTGATTAAGCCATCTGAATTAACCCCAATGACTGCAACAAGATTAATGGAAATTCTTAAAGAAGCTGGTGTTCCGGATGGAGTTGTAAACTTGGTTCACGGTTTTGGACCTGGTGCTGGAAGTGCAATCAACAAACACCCTGACATTGCAGGTATCGGTTTTATCGGGCAAGTATCTACAGGTGCTAAAATCATGGCAGAAGCTGCGCCTACACTAAAAAAGCTTTCTTTCGAATTAGGCGGTAAAAACCCTAACATTATATTTGCAGATGTGGATATTGATGAAGTAGTGGCAACAACCATTAGATCAAGTTTTACAAATCAAGGGGAAGTTTGTGTCTGCGGTTCAAGAATCTATGTTGAACGCCAAATTTTTGATGAATTCGTAGAAAGATTTGCATCTAAAACAAGAGAATTAAAAGTTGGCGATCCATTTGATATGAGCAATGATCAAGGCGCATTAGTCGCCAAAGTACACTATGATAAAGTAATGAGCTACCTGAAAATTGCTGAAGAAGAAGGCGGTACTTTCGTTACAGGAGGTAAGCGCCCTGATGGTTTGGATAAAGGATATTTCATAGAACCAACCATCATTACTGGTCTAGATGACAGATCTCGTTGTGTTCGTGAAGAAATCTTTGGACCGGTTGTTACAGTTATTCCATTTGACACAGAAGAAGAAGTGATTGCGGCAGCAAACGATACTCGGATGGGCTTAAGTAACACAATCTGGACTAACGATATCCGTCGTGCACACCGTGTAGCCCAAAAAATTGTATCAGGTGTATCTTACATCAACTGCTGGTTTGTACGTGATCTTAGAACTCCATTCGGAGGTACGAAAGACAGTGGACTAGGTCGTGTTGGCGGTAGTCACAGTTGGGAATTCTACACTGAAATAACTAATATTTGTGTTAAACTTTAATTTTAGTTTTTAACATGGATATGTTGCACGGTTTAAATAAGATATACCGTGCAACTTTTTTGAATGTTTCTCAGCTTATACTAAACAGTGTCAAAATACATTTATAATAGAAAGGATATATTCAATTGACTTGTAAAATTGAAAAGTTTGCTGCTAAATTATTAGAAGCTGAAAAAAGCCGCGTTGGAATTAATCCGCTATCTGTAGTAGATCCAGAAATTACTGTCGATGAGGCATATTATATTCAATTGGAAAATATTAAAAAGAAGCTAGCTGAAGGACAGAAAATTGTTGGCAAAAAAATTGGATTAACCTCTGTTGCTGTACAAAAAATGTTGGGTGTTGATGAGCCTGACTATGGACATCTATTAGACAGCATGGTCGTTGAAAATGGCGGTACTATTTTTTGTGAAACCATGCTTCAGCCGAAAGTAGAAGGTGAAATTGCATTTATTTTAAAGAAAGATTTAAAAGGTCCGAATGTGACTGTTCTTGATGTGCTGCAAGCAACAGATTATGTTGTTCCTGCTTTAGAAATTGTTGATAGTCGGATACAAGATTGGAAAATTAAGCTACCAGACACGGTCGCTGATAATGCTTCATCCGGATTATTTGTATTGGGTGGTAAGCCTACAAAAATTAAAGATATTAATCTGGAATTAATGGGCATGGTACTTTTGCAAAATGGTGAAGTTGCCAATACAGGTGTTGGAGCCGCTGCACTTGGAAATCCGGCAACTTGTGTTGCATGGCTGGCGAATCGTTTAGCAGATTATGATATTACTCTTAAAGCAGGTGAAGTAATCCTTTCGGGTGCACTTTCCGGCATGGTTGTCGTTAATCCGGGCGACAATTTTACAGCAAGATTTGCTTATCTTGGTCAAGTAAGCGTTAACTTTAAATAATTGGCTTAAATAGATACTTAATCTGGATCAAAGGAGGAAAAGGAATGGCAAGTGATATTATTAAACAAATTGCTGATTACTTAGTTGCTGCGGAAGTAGAAAAACGTGAAGTTGTAAAGGTAACTAAGACGTTTAAATCTGATTTAACAGTTGAGGAAGCTTATCAGGCACAGGAACTGCTTGTTCAAAAAAAATTAGACGAGGGCCGAAGAATCATTGGCCCTAAGATGGGATTAACAAGCAAGGCGAAGTGGGAACAAATGGGCGTTACTGAGCCAATTTACGGATATGTGTTTGATTATATGTTGATCGATAACGGTGGTGTTCTTCCATTTTCTGATCTGATCCATCCAAAAGTGGAAGCAGAAATTGCGTTTTTGATTGGAGAAGATATTGAAGGACCTGGAATTACCGGCTCACAAGTGTTAGCTAAAACAGAGTATGTTTTACCTGCACTTGAAATTATTGACAGCCGTTATGAAAATTTTAACTTTACCCACACAGATGTAATTGCTGATAATGCATCTACTTCAAGGGTCGTATTCGGTAATACACTTCGAAAACCAAATGACTTTGAACTTGAATTAGTAGGGGCAACTTTATCGATTAATGGCCAAATTAAAGAATTGGGCGCTGGCGCTGCCGTTTTAGGACATCCTGCCAATGCCATTGCAGTATTGGCAAACATGCTCGCTAGAAAAGGAGATAAAATTAAAAAAGGCGAAATCATTTTATCGGGAGCCTTAACAAGTGCAATATTGTTAAAAGTTGGCGACGTTGTTTCAGGTAAATTTGATGGGCTGGGCGAAGTAACTTTCTCTGTTGGTGAATAAATGAGCAATTTTAAAACATATTACAATAGGAAAATATAATTTATGAAAGGGGAATTATCATGCCACTTATTCAAGTAAATATTATGGAAGGCAGACCACCTGAAAAAATAAAAGCATTAATTGAAAATATTACTGATACTGTTGTTGAAACATTAGTTGCACCAAAAACTAGCGTTCGAGTATTGGTAAATGAAATGCCAAAAACTCATTGGGGAGTTGCCGGTGTACCGGTTTCTGAAAGAAAATAAACGAATAAGCATGAGTCTAGTAACTGTATTCTAGAAAATTGACAAACTATTAGTTGTTTATATAAAGGTAATTTTTCACAACCTTAGATATAAAAAATTAAAACTCCCTATATTTTTTGAAAGGGAGTTCAGACTGTCGACAAATTCGAAAATATTCGGGTTTGTCGATATACCTGAGGTACTGACATCCCCTCAAGGGAGGTTCGCTACACCTCTTCTTGTTTTTCACTCATATCGTTATGATTAGCCATAGTAGAAATAGATTTAAAGGCATACCCATTCATCTTGTTGAATTGGTATTTTTTATATCTGTCTGATTTAATCATTTCATTAACGAATTTTTTAATCATGATAATCCATTGTTTTCAGGTCTATCTTACAGGTGCAAACTCATTATAAAAACATTGCAGACATGGTGAAGGTTTATTTAAAAGATTTTACAAATATGAAATGAACCAAGGGTAAATTGCTTAATTGGTTTCGCATTAAGAGAAAATTTACATTAAAATGAAAAGATTCCTTTGGAAATTTGCTGACAATTGGGGGTTCTAGCATGATAGGAACTCAAGTTATTATCAACCCTGCCGGGATTTCCGGATTCATTCGGCTTGCGGGGGTCCCGCTTCCATTTGTGAGCTACGGCGGTTCATCCTTCATTCAATTAGCGATTGTTACAGGTGTACTGGTTAACGTTTCTATGTTTGTTAATTATGAAAGAAATACAAACAAGATCTGGTAACAATATTTATCATATTCTTTCCTTGTACAGGAAAAATTATTTTTTGCGCCTTTTAAAATATGATTGGGGTGTTAAAGGTGATAGTTAAGATTAATAAGGTGTTAGTGGCCAATAGAGGGGAGATTGCGATTCGAGTTTTTCGGGCATGTACGGAATTAAATATTCGTACAGTAGCGATTTACTCGAAAGAGGACTCGAGTTCTTTTCACCGTTATAAGGCCGATGAATCCTATCTTGTCGGGGTGGGGAAGAAGCCAATTGATGCCTACTTAGATATTGAAGGAATCATTGAGATTGCTAAAGAAAGTGGGGTTGACGCTATTCATCCCGGCTATGGATTTTTATCGGAAAATATTCATTTTGCCAGACGGTGTGAAGAAGAAGGGCTTATTTTTATCGGACCGGAAACTCAGCATCTTGATATGTTTGGGGATAAAGTAAAAGCAAGAAAACAAGCTGAACTTGACCAAATATCTGTGATTCCCGGCAGCGATGGCCCGGTCAACAGCCTGACAGAAGCGATTGCCTTCGGAGAACAGGTTGGTTATCCGGTTATGATTAAGGCAGCTCTTGGCGGCGGCGGCAGGGGTATGAGAATTGTCAGAGATGCCAAAGAAATGCAGGAAGCGTTTGAACGGGCGAAGTCCGAAGCAAAGGCCGCATTTGGTAATGATGAAGTATATATCGAGAAACTAATTGAAAATCCAAAGCATATTGAAGTTCAAATTATTGGGGACAAGCATGGCAACATTATTCATCTTTATGAACGCGATTGTTCGGTTCAAAGGCGCCATCAAAAAGTTGTCGAAGTGGCACCTTGCGTATCAATTTCCACACAATTACGCAAAGATATTTGTGATGCAGCTGTCAAGCTAATGAAAAACGTCGGCTATGTGAATGCAGGTACAGTGGAGTTTCTGGTTGCAGGACAGGAATTTTATTTTATTGAAGTGAATCCGCGAGTACAAGTGGAACATACCATTACAGAAATGATTACAGGGATTGATATTGTTCAGACACAGATTTTGGTTGCGGAGGGGCATGATCTACACGGTGATGTGATTGGTGTACCGGAACAAAGCAAAATTCAATTAAACGGCTATGCGATTCAGTGCCGGGTAACAACAGAAGATCCATTAAATAATTTCATGCCAGATACAGGGAAAATTATGGCTTATCGTTCCGGCGGCGGATTTGGAGTTCGCCTTGATGCCGGTAATGCCTTTACTGGCAGTGTGATTACTCCGTACTATGATTCATTGCTGGTCAAATTATCAACAAGGGCGTTAACGTTTGAAAACGCCGCTGCCAAAATGGTCCGTAATTTGCGTGAATTCAGGATAAGGGGAATTAAGACGAATATTCCTTTTCTTGAGAATGTGGTTAAACATGAAAAGTTTATTAAAGGTGAATATGACACATCCTTTATTGATCAGACACCTGAGCTTTTCCTGTTTCCGGTAAGAAAAGACCGGGGAACCAAAATGCTAAATTATATTGCCAATGTCACCGTCAATGGTTTCCCTGGCATCGAAAAGAAAAAGAAAAAACCTGTTTTTGCTAAGCCAAGAATTCCGATGCTGAAATATGACATGCCAACCACAAACGGTACAAAGCAAATATTGGATGAGAAAGGTGCAGACGGACTCATCCGGTGGGTGAAGGATCAGAAGAAGGTTCTGTTTACGGATACTACCTTTAGGGATGCGCATCAATCATTGTTAGCAACGCGGGTTCGGACAACGGATTTGCTGCATATAGCTGAACCGTCGGCCAAATTACTTTCGGACCTGTTTTCTCTTGAAATGTGGGGAGGAGCAACCTTTGATGTGGCTTATCGATTTTTAAAAGAGGATCCATGGGAACGTTTATTAAGTTTGCGAGAAAAAATACCGAATATTTTATTTCAAATGTTGTTTAGAGGGTCAAATGCGGTCGGTTATAAAAATTATCCGGATAATGTAATAAGGGAATTTGTCGAAAAAGCAGCCTATTCCGGAATTGATGTTTTCAGGATTTTTGACAGCCTTAACTGGGCAAAAGGAATGGAAACGGCCATTGATGCTGTCCGGCAATCAGGGAAAATTGCTGAAGCAACGATTTGCTATACAGGCGATATTTTAGATCCATATAGAACAAAATATAATTTGGATTATTACAAGTCGCTTGCAAAAGAGCTGGAGCAACAAGGTGCCCATATTTTAGCAATAAAGGATATGGCAGGACTGTTGAAGCCTGAGGCTGCTTACCAGCTTGTTTCTGAATTAAAGGAAACCATTGATATACCGATTCATCTTCATAGCCATGATACGAGCGGAAATGGTATTTTTACGTATGCAAGAGCCATTCATGCAGGTGTCGACATTGTCGATGTGGCGTTGAGCTCGATGGCCGGCTTAACATCACAGCCAAGCGCAAACTCTCTTTATTATGCACTTGAAGGAAATGTAAGAAGGCCCGAATTAAATATTAAAGGACTTGAACAGCTTTCCCATTATTGGGAGGATGTTCGTAAATACTACCAAGATTTTGAGAGCGGAATGATCGCTCCTCATACGGAAATTTACCAGCATGAGATGCCCGGCGGGCAATACAGTAATCTTCAGCAGCAGGCAAAGGCGGTTGGACTCGGTGATCGCTGGGATGAGGTTAAAGAAATGTATGCCAGGGTAAACCGTATGTTTGGGGATATTGTCAAGGTTACCCCGTCCTCAAAGGTAGTTGGCGATATGGCTCTGTTTATGGTGCAAAACGATTTAACAGAAGAGGAAGTTATAAAAAGAGGAGATTCGCTTGACTTTCCTGATTCCGTTGTTGAATTGTTCCAAGGTTACCTTGGCCAGCCAAACGGGGGATTTCCAGAGGAGCTTCAAAAGATAATTTTAAAAGGGAGAAAACCATTAGAGGTTCGACCGGGAGAATTGCTTGAAGACGTTGATTTTAAAGCCATCCGGGATGGTTTATTTCATGAACTTGGCCGGCCGGTTACAACTTTTGAGGTTATTGCATATGCATTATATCCTAAAGTTTTTAGTGAATATATTAAATCCGTTGATTTATACGGAGCTTTATCTGTACTTGATACGCCAACTTTCTTATATGGAATGCGCTTAGGTGAAGAAATTGAAGTGGAAATAGAAACCGGTAAAACACTTTTAGTGAAACTTGATTTCGTCGGACATCCGCAGGCGGATGGAACAAGGGTCGTTTATTTCGAACTAAACGGCCAGCCTCGTGAAGTGGTCATAAAGGATGAAAGTATAAAAACCACAGTAACTGCCAGGGTGAAAGCTGATTTGAAAAATGAAAATCATATTTCTGCTTCTATGCCGGGAACAGTAGTGAAAGTGCTCGTTGAGATAGGAGAAAAGGTAGAACGCGGTGACCATTTAATGATTACGGAAGCAATGAAAATGGAAACAACCGTTCAAGCCCCGTTCTCAGGGATTGTCAAGGATATTTATGTATTAAATGGTGATTCGATTCAAACAGGAGATTTATTAATTGAATTTTCGAAGTCATAAGAAACTCACTTTATAACGGAAAAATTAAATCGGCTGCCTTATATGGCAACAAACTGACATGTAAGGTGATTTTCTAATTCCTGTTTTCTATTCTTCTAGTATGCATCGAAAAAGCAAACTTACTGCCGAAAATCTCGGTGGTGCAAAAGTACATTCGAGGATAAGCAGTTGTGCCCGTTTTTCAGCTGAGACTGAACCTTAAGTTTTAAATCAGGCAAGAAAATTACTGAGTTATTTATCCCAAAATAAGATGGAAAAACCGCCAAGCTGTTATGCGAAGAAACTCTATTACGTTACGCTCGTTTACGATCCGCGCAATCTCCAATTTATGCTTGGAAAATTTGGTGCTGATCATATTATCATGGGTACAGATTATCCATTCCTGCTGTGGGAAGCACCGCCGGGAAAAATAGTCGAAATGCTGGAAAATGTTTCGGATGTGGAAAAGAAACAAATGCTTGGAGAATATGCGATTAAGTTTCTAGGATTAAATAAAGAGAGTTTTATTAAAGAAACGGTATAGGTCAAACAAAAGAACATTCCATTTTGATAGGAATGTTCTTTTTTCACCAACCGATAGGTTTTATAGATTCAAGAAATATTTACTTTCTTTAAAGTAGTTTTAAAGGCTCTGGTGCAAAAACTTCAATTGAACTGTTAGTAATCTCCTAAACTTGTATATACTGATACTACTAATCTAAAAAGGATGTGGGAGTCAGTAGGACTAAGCCAAGTGCTTTTAAGTGGAAGCATTATCAACCAGAAATTATCATGCTTACAGTGAGATGGCACCTCCGGTACAATTTAAGCTTTCGTGACCTAGTAAAAATAATGGAGGAGCGGGGCTTTTCTATTACCCACAACAAGATAATGCGTTGAGTCCATCAATATGGGCCTGAATTAGATAAGAGAGTTCGCCGTCACTTTAAGAAAACAAACGATTCTTGGAGAGTAGATGAGACGTATATCTCGGTAAAAGGCCAATGGATGTATTTATATCGTGCAGTTGATTCAGAAGGGAATACCATTGATTTTTATCTAAGTGAATCAAAAGATAAATAAGAAGCCAAGCGCTTTTTTGCATGTTTCCAGGCCACGTGGCATTACAGTAGATAAGAACCCAGCTTATCCATCAGCCATTAAGGAGCTAAAAGAAGAAAAACAAGTACCGAAAGACATACAAATAAGGCAAATAAAATATCTAAACAACATCGTGAACAGGAACATCGGTTCATTAAAAAGCGATTTCGCTATATGTCAGGTTTCAAATCTATTGAAACGGCTACTTCTATTCTTTCAGGAGTGGAAGCTATGCACATGATTAAAAAAGAACAAATTGATCTTTACGGCATCAGTCTGTTCAAAATCAGAAAGAATTCATTCATCAATTGTTTGAGCTAGCAACATAACACATGACTCCGTTAGGAATAGATACGCTTTCTTTCATTTTTACTTTATTTTTGCACCAGAACCACCATAAGTGTGACTCTAATAAGTAATAAAAGTGAGGCGAACGTTCTTTGCTGATTTTGCTGGAATGTTCGTCTTCCCGTTTGATGTTTATTTTACAAAATTTTCTTAGGAGCGTAAAACAGCGGTGAATGGAATTTTATTATTATTTTATATTTAGAACATTTGTTCGTGTGAATAAAAATAAAGGAGGAGATTTGTATGGCGATACATGACCGCGGTATGGCTAAATGGTAACCCGCATTTCAATTGCCTGAACTGGTGGAGACGCAGCGTAATTTGTGGCGGGATACTGAACGGATTGCTAAACCGATCATCCACGAATATGAGGCGGAGAAGTTTGATTTGCGCATAGCTTACGCAATGGAATCTAATCTTGAGATAAATATTAGCGAATGGACTGACGGCTTTATTATAGATATAACTGGTCGTGTTCAATACGTGGATCCTCTTACGCATCAGCTCCGCAATTAAGTGAAACCAGGTGAAATCGAGCGAGTGGCATTTCTTGACGTAGTTGGAGTGCTTGGCGTTGATTAGGAAGATATTCAAATATACCAATTAGGAGTATTTCATAGAAGAAAAGAGTAAAATTTGCGTATGATTTACGATGGACTATTTTATCAGGTCTAAAATTATATATTTCCTAAAATTAAAAGGGAATAACATATTGACTGTAGGGGATATTTATACTAATTTGATAGATATTTTTTCTTAAACTATCATAATTAGGAAAAATATGTTTTGCATTTGTAGCTTTTCTAAATTGACGATGAACTTGATTACCTTGTTTTGCAATAAATTATCCAAACATAAAAAAAGTGCAGACTCCTGTTTGATTTCTAAAGGTAATTTATACGATAAATAGAGTCTGTGGTATTATAATTTTATAAAATAAATATGGAGGAAAATAAAAAATGACAGTATCTGAACTCATTGAAAAACTAGAGAAATTGGATATTCAAGATGCACAGATAGTGCTTAAAGATTCATCAGATGAATATTTAGACATAGGAGAGATTGAAAGTATTTTAGGATTCTATTATGTAATTCATCCAGTTTCAACAAATAGGAGCCAGGAGGAAAAGTAACGGGTTCTCTTTTCGGAGGGAAGGTAACTTTTTTAGCAGTAAATAACACTGTAATAAACAATATTTTAGCATTAGAAAAAGGCAACTTAATGAAGTTACCCCCTTAAGTTGGACTAATAATCCAACTTAAGGGGGTTTTTAATATGGTAAAGTTTTCAAGTGATTTTAGAAAATAGATTGTATCAGAGTATTTAGAAGGAGGGGGAGGATCAAGAGAACTGGCAAAGAAATTTAGCATTGGTAGTCCTCAAACTATACTTGATTGGGTAAATCGCTACAAAAAATATGGGGATAAAGCATTCAATATACGAAGTTCTAAAAGTGTTTATGATGGTAACTTAAAGTTGGAAGTACTCGAATGGATGTGTAGTAACAGAGCATCATTACCCGAAACTGCTCTTCATTTTGATTTATCTACACCTAGTACAATTTGGTCGTGGGAGAAGAAATACAAAGAGAAAGGTGTCGAAGCTCTGTTCAATCGGAGAGGAAGACCTAAAGATATGACAACTAATCATAAACACAACCAGGGGAAAGAATCCATTGAAGTCGAAAAACTACAACGTGAAATTCGAATGTTAAGGATTGAAAATGAGTACCTAAAAAAGCTACAAGCCTTAATGCAGGAACCAGGAGATACCGACAAAAGCAAGTGCAAGTAGTCACTGAATTAAGGCAAAAATATAGTTTGACTGAGATTTTAAAGGTCGTCGACCTTCCTAAAATTGTGTATTTTCTTTATCAAAATCATGAAGAATCAAAACAGAGTGATTGGGACTTAATTGAAGAGATTAAAGCTATCAAGACTGATAACACAGCTTATGGTTATCGTCGCGTAACATTGGAATTAAAACATCGTGGATGGAAAGTTAACCACAAAAGAGTACAACGTGATATGCAAGAGCAACACTTACAGTCCCAAGCATATACAAAGAAAAAAGTAAATACAACTCTTATAAAGGGACAGATGGGAAAATTGCACAAAATCGGGTGAATCGTCGGTTTAAAACAGATAGACCTTATTAAAAGCTTACAGTAAATGTTACAGAATTACGCTGGGGAAATAGGTCCACTGAGCACCGCTGTTATCTTGAACCAGTCATGGACCTTTACTCTGGTGAGATTCTTGCCTTTAACATTGACCTACATCCTACTGTGAAATTTGCCTTAAAACCGTTACATGAAGCCTTGGAATCAATTCCAGTACTTCCTTATCGAACAACTGTTCATTCGGATCAAGGATTTCAATATCAACACCATAGCTGGGTCAAAGAGCTTAAAGAACATCGTGTTTTTCAAAGTATGTCACGCAAAGCCACTTGTCTTGATAACGCAGCAATGGAAAGTTCCTCCACCTCGTGAAATGTGAAACAGGTTATTCTCATGAATATCTATCTTATGAGGAGGTAGCTCAGGCTGCATCAGATTAGATAATTTACTACAATAACGATCGGATTAAAGAAAAGCTCGGTGGAAAGAGCCCTGTAAAGTACAGGCTTCTTAACACCGAGAAAGCATCCTATTATTTTGTCCAACTTTTCGGGGTCAGATCAAGGAGAATATGAGCCCTATGGGTTAGTCGATCTAGAAGGGCTGCGGTCATTTTTTTATCTCCAAATATAGACGTCCATTCCGTAAATTCTAGATTCGTATTTATCATAGCGCTAGCACGTTTATAACGACCGGCAAAGAATTGGAACAGGAGTTCAGTTCCAATTTTCGTAAACGGTACATAGCCAAGATCGTCTATGATGATTAAATCAAATTTGAGCTACCTTTTTTCCAATGCACCTAGCTTGTGTTCTACATTTGCCAAAAGAAGTTCTTCAACTAATTCTGCAGCCGAGATAAATTTAACCTTATAGCCATTTTTTATCATTTCAATACCAAGAGCAGTGGCAAGATGCGACTTCCCGGTCCCACTATTTCCTAAAAATATTATGTTTTCCTTTTTCTCCAACAAAATCTCCCTTTGATAGGGCCAGAAAACGATTCGATCCAGGCTTGGCATCAAACTAAAATCATAGCTCTCTAGAGTTTTCTTTACAGGAAAAGCAGCTTGTTTAAGCCTTCTTTGTCTCTGATTTTCTTCTCTAGACTCTGATTCCGCTTCTAGTAAAGCTAATAGAAACTCCTCATAGCTTAAGTTCCAATCCTCGGCCTCTCTTGCGAGAGAACGATATTGTGCTGTAATAGTCGGAATCCGTAGTTGTTTAGTTAAGTAATCTAAAAGTAGTTCAGTTTTCATTTCCGCGCGGCTCCAGTCAATTGGGCGTCCTGTTTAATATTGGTCTTGTTCACTTTGTAATCGAGAAGATTAACAGGTGTTTTGCCCAAAGTAAGAGTACTGATTGGTATGTGCTGATTTGTAAGCCTTTGGATGATTTCATGGACTTTCTCATATCGGAAAACTTGCGTTTTCTCTGCTTCCAAAAAGGCCTTCGTTAAATTATCCATACAATATCACAGTGGAGGAGGAGAAGTCGAATGAACTTTCTATCACCTACAGTGCAAAAGCGGTCGGTGAATTAGTTGCTAAACGTGCGGTTGAAAAAATCCTTCCTGCTCGCGCATTTTCAAATGGAATCGCTTGAATACTTCAGGGACTTCAGTTGATTGAAAGGCGTGAGCGTCACGGATTGCCCGTGGTTTTTAAGTAATACTTCCAGATAATGATCCAAAACAGTAATCATCTGATTACGTTCATAGGATCAAGTGTGTTCTTCGATCACATGGTTTTGAGCCACTACTATTACACGATCGACAAAAATTTTTGCCCATACAGCTTGACCCACATAGCTGCAGGGTACAGAATAACGATTGGTCTCCACTGTAATAAGGGAAGTTTTATTAACTTTGCATGATAAAAGCTTACAAGCTTCAAAACGGTTCGTTGGAAGGGATGAAGATATTCTTTTTCTTTCTCCCACATTTCTAGGACAGTCTCTGATTTATTTGGGACGTGAGTCCTTCCGGGCTCTTTTAAACACCAATCCAGGAGATAGTCATTCAATTCGTTTACTGACTGAACTTCAGGTAAAGGTACCAATGCATTCCTTCTTACGTAACCTACGGCACCTTCGACTCGAACTTTTTCATTCCCACTTACAGGGTTACAAAATTCTGCTTTAAACACGTAATGTGCTTGTAGTCCAATGAAAGACTCCTGTTCAAGCCTATCTCTTCCTTGAAGGATTTTTTGTACACATGTTTTCAGATTATCAAGTAGACCTCAGTTGGAACACCTTCTAAAAACTCAAACGCATGGACAAAGCCATCCAGGAATGCTTCCTGTTTTTCAAGAAGATACGCTCTGTCAAACCGCATACGGCTTGCTGAGAGCTGAATGCAGAAAAGGTAAATGCGTTGTGTTCGACTCTGTAGAATAATATCCGCCTCTCCCTTGTCGAATTGGAATTGGTGGCCGAGTTGGAAATCAAGGGAAATAAAGACTTCTTGAATTTGTTGCCTGCGCTTGGCTACGATTTTACGGATGTTGGAGGCAGAGCCTTTAAATCGTATTCATTTTATAATCTTTTAAAGATTTTAATAGCTGTATGCTTTTATTTTTTTCCAGTTCTTTACATCGCCTTCTAACCATTGATTAATGATAGGAATGACGCGTTTTGTTTCTGGAGAATACTCTTTTGTCCCATAAACTTTTTTTCGTAAAACGGTCGTTAGTGCAGTATCATTTTTAAGATATTTGCTAACAGTGTTACGTGAAATTCCAAGTTTTGCCGCAATTTGCCTTTGCGATAAACCTTCAACCTCTTTTAAGAATTTGATATTATGAAATTGAGCCATTTCGATCATCCTGTTCGTCCTCTCATTTGAAGTAAGTTTAGTCACTTCCTATCATAAGAGAGGTTAATAGAATTGGAAATCATGTGGCTCATTTTTTATGTGATCAAATCGTATAAAAGTGGCTCAAATCTAGATTATCAAAAACAAATATAAAGATTCTTTTAGTTTATTCTTGGTTTTATTTATAATTTCGAGATCCCCTTACCCTTTTTTTATTATGTCATGCCCATTTAAATGTCTTTAGAACTTACTCAGGACAAACGAAATCTATTAATTATTCCTCTTAAATCATCTCTTTGCACGCGAATTAACAGCGTATTCATAATGTTTATATATAAATAAAATCTTGAATTTAGGCACTAAAAGAAAGAATATTTCGATTAGATTTTCACAAAAAAAAGATTTAAAATTAAATCAATTAAGATAATATTCTGATATTTTTAAATGTCAATATGTTCAGATATTATCTGGAAAAATGCATTAAACGCTGTTCACCTTAGCACACTGAGTTAAGATTTGGATGCGATTACATTTTCCTGAGGTATCCAAATCGATGCTAGTTTTTGTGCATTTGATAGTTGCACGACAAAAAGAAAACAGACCATTTTCTTTACGAACCAAAAAAGAGATTCCAAGGAAAAGAGGAGATTTTAGCATGTCGAGTCAATCACAAGCCTATCTTTTGGAAGGGAGGGTAGCCATTGTAACAGGTTCTTCACAAGGAATTTGGAAAGCGGTTGCAATTGGTTTATCACAAGCAGGTGCGACTGTATTGGTTACAGGAACCAATCCCGAACGTACGAAGAAAGTCGCCGAGGAAGTGGCCCAATTAACAGGGCGGGAAACAGACTACTTTATTGGTGATCTATCAAAAGATGAAAACGTTATCCAGATGGTTGAAAAAGCCATAATAAATGGGACAAAATCGACATTCTTGTCAATAATGCCGGCGGCGGCGTGATTCTCCCGTTCCTTGAACAAACACCGGAAACCTTAAAAACAACAATCGGCCGCAACCTCTGGACCATGCTGTGGTCATGTTACAGAGTGTTGCCACATATGGTGAAACAAAATTACGGACGGATTATTAACATAGGGGCAGATTCTGTCCGCAATGGTTTATGGGACCATGCAGCCTATAATGCTGCAAAGGGCGGGGTCCATGCCATTGTTTCCGGATTAGGAAGAGAAATCGCCAAAAATAATATTACCGCGAATGTCATCGCTCCCCCGGCAGTAGAGGGGGAACTGCTGGATGAGATCAGAAAGAGAGATACCGGGTTGGTAGATCGCTATATTAACATCATTCCAAAAAAGGAAGAGGGGCCTATCCGGAAGAAGTGGCGGATGCCGTCGTATTCCTTGCTTCCGATAAGGCGACTTTTATTACGGGCCAAGTGATTAGTGTAAATGGCGGAAGCACGATGCAATAAAAATGATTTAAAGGTTTTCTAAAACCTCTTTCAGAACTGACACAGATGATGAGCAGGTTTACTGAAAAAACTTATTTAGGGGGAAAGCCAATGAGCAATTATCTTAAGGAAGATCAACAGAAGTGTTTATTTAAAGTAAATCGTGAAGTTTTTATTGATCCGGAAATTTTAGAAATCGAACGCAAAGAAATTTTTGATAAATGCTGGTTATATATCGGGCATGAATCAGAAGTACCGAATAAAGGCGATTTTCATAGAAGAAAAGTTGGTGGACGAAACCTTTTATTTACCCGCGGCAATGATGGGGTGATAAGGGCATTATATAACACCTGTCCACACCGGGGTGCGCTTGTATGCCGTGAAGGAAAAGGAAACTCAAAAGTATTCCGCTGCTTCTATCATGCGTGGAGCTTTAATACGCAAGGGGAATTAGTCGGATTACCTGATAAATTTGGTTTCTTGGAAGACCATAACTGCGATGGCTCTAAAAATATGCTGGCTGTCAAACAACTTGAAAGTTACCGCGGTTTCGTATTCGTTAACTTTGATGACAACGCCATATCATTAGAGGAATACCTGGCAGGCGCCAAAGAGTATCTCGACTTGGTGGCAGATCAAACAGAAGTTGGAATGGAAGTTTTGCAGGATTCCCAAGAATATAGCGTACGATCGAACTGGAAATTACTTTGTGAAAATAGTTTTGATTTATACCACGGGGTACCAACCCATAAAACCTATTTTGATATTGTTGCGACCCGCGGCGGAATAATGGAAAAAGACAGTCTTGCAGGGGAAGCACGCGCTCTGGGGAATGGACATGCCGTAATGGAATATTATGCCCCATGGCCAAGACCAATCGGAAAATGGATTGAAGGCTACGGTGAAGAGGCGAAAGAAATTATCGACAAAATCAATGCCCGCTTAGTAGAAAAATTTGGCGAAGAAAGAGCCCACCGAATTTCGAAAAAGAACCGTAATATTTTAATTTTCCCTAACCTAGTCATCAATGATATCATGGCGATTGCAATCAGAACCTTTTATCCGATTGAACCGGGTTATATGCAAGTAACCGCCTATGCTTTATCTCCTATAAATGAAACAGACGGTTTCAGGGAGGTCCGGAATGACAGCTACTTAGAGTTTTTAGGGCCAGGCGGTTTTGCGACTCCGGATGATAATGAAGCGCTTGAACTATGCCAGGAAGGCTTTTTAAATACTAAAGAAGTCGGATGGAATGATATTTCAAAAGGAATGAACAGGGAAATTCCCCAAGCGACGGATGAAGAACAAATGCGTGCCTTTTGGCGTGAATGGGATAAACGGATGACAGTAGCGGAAAGCAAAAAAGAAGAAGCTGGGAAGGTGGAAGTATGAACATAACACGTCAGGAAATTGAAGATTTTTTATTCCATGAGGCGGAGCTTCTTGATGAGTTTAAGTTAAAGGAGTGGGTTGCATTATTCGCAAGCAATGGAACGTATGTGATTCCGCCCATCGGAAATCCTGATGCGGATTTTAAAAAATCGCTTTTCTTTGTTCATGATGATCGTGCCCGTTTAGAACAGCGGGCGTTACGATTACTGAAAAGAGAAGCCCATGTAGAATACCCGCACTCCACTACTCTTCACAATGTGACGAATGTAAGAATCGTTAATAATGAAGAGGATGCCGTAAAAGTCAGATGCAATTTCTCTACCTACCGTACGAAACGTGAAGTACTTGACAATTATGTCGGGGTCCTCAAATACATCTTGGTAAAAGAAAACGGAGAATTAAAGATTCAATCAAAGAAAGTCATTCTCAAATTGGACAGTCTCCGCCCGCACGGAAAAGTAAGTATCATTTTATAATATGAAGTCAGATTTTGATTGGGGTTTATATGAATTAACACATTAACGCGGTTAAGCTATGAGGGTCAGACCCTCTACTATAATATAGGAGGTTTTTGAATGATTCGCTATAAAAAGTTGGGATATGTTGTGTTAAGCGTGACTGATCTTAATAAATCGGTAGATTTTTATGAAAATATTGTTGGTATGGAATTTGTTGAAAGAGTTCTTGATGCGGCATACCTTCGATGCAGCGGGGACCATCACAATTTAATTCTTGAACAAGGAGAAGAACCTGGGTTAAAAAGAGTAGCATTTGAGCTTGAAAAGGCAGACCAATTTCAAGCAGTGTTTGACCATTTAACGGTACAAGGTGTAAATCCTGTCGAATTAAGCGCAAAGGAGTGCCAAAATTTGGCCCAAGGTAGAACATTGCGTTTTAAAGATCCATATTTAGGGGTAACGTATGAATTCTATGTGCAAATTATGCAAATGGGTACCCCATTTGTTCCTAAGAAGGCCAGAATTACGAGACTTCTTCATGTCGTTTATGAAACTAATAAATTTGACGAATTATTTGATTTCTTTACGAATGTTTTGAACTTCAACATTTCAGATATCCAAGGAAGGGAAACGGGATGGGCCTGGTTAAGGGCAGCTGGAACTCCATTTCACCATAATTTTGCCCTGACAAAAGGAAAAGAAAATAAATTGAATCACCTTGCTTATCAAGCTCAACGTGTAGATGATGTGGGGATTCAAGTTAATAGATTAAGGGATAACAATGTTCCGATTCTTTTTGGGCCAGGAAAACATCACCCATCGGGCAGCATTTTCCTATATTTTGCGGATCCTGACGGCTTAACGATTGAGTATAGTCAAGGAATGGAAGAATTTCCGGAGGAAAATCCAAGAGAGCCTCGCCGTCTAGAACCAACCATGCATACCCTTGATGAATGGGGAGGAAGACCTAAACCAGGATGGGGAAAAGTTGGTAAATTTATAAAGGAAGACCTGGAAAAAGTTAATCAATAATCAATCAACAATTATCCTTTAAGGAGGCAACATCGTGTCAAAAGGTGAGAATTTCCGTGTTGACTTTCACACCCATATTATTCCTGAGAATTTTCCTGATTTTGCGGAAAAATATGCGGATGATCGTTTTCCGATTTTAAAGCATACGTGCAGCTGTGGAGCTGAAATTTACAAGGATGGAAAGTCATTCCGAAAAGTCGACGAAAATGCCTGGAATCCTGAAAAGCGCATCGCTGAAATGGATGCGGAAGGTGTCGACGTCCAAGTATTATCCCCGATTCCCGTTACGTTTATCTATTGGGCAGATGCCGAAAAGTGCTTAGAGCTTTCGAAGGCACAAAATGATTTCATCGCTTCGGTAGTAGCGGAATATCCTGACCGTTTTGTAGGCTTAGGTACGGTACCTTTGCAGGATGCCGATTTGGCAATTGCAGAAATGGAAAGAGTTATAAACGAGCTTGGGCTGGTTGGGATTGAAATCGGGAGCAATGCAAACGGCAAAACTCTTGATGATCCGGAGATCCAAAGATTTTTAGAAGCAGCGGCAAAAATGGATGTTCCGATTTTAGTCCATCCTTGGATGACAGTTGGCGAAGAAAGAATGCCTAAACATAATTTTATGTACTCAATCGGGATGCCTTCTGAGACAGCGCTTGCTGCAGGGAGCTTAATCTTCAGCGGCATTTTTGATAAGTATCCAGATTTAAAAATCTGTTTTGCCCATGGCGGAGGAACCCTGCCTTATTTATTACCGAGAATCGATCAAGCTTGGGAAGTATGGCCGCATATCCGCACAACGGAACAGCCGCCAAGCTATTATGCGAAGAAAATTTATTACGATACACTAGTCTATGACCCCCGCAATCTTCAATTTATGCTTGAAAAATTTGAGGCTGATCACATAATCATGGGTACTGACTATCCATTTCTGCTGCGAGAAGCACCGCCAGGAAATGTAGTCGAAATGCTAGAAAACGTGTTGGATGAGGAAAAGATAAAAATGCTTGGAGAAAATGCTATCGAGTTTCTAGGGTTAAATAAAGCAAGTTTTATTAAAGAAACGGTATAGATTTATAACAAAGGACATTTCTGTTTAAATGGAATGTCCTTTGTTATTGCTGATCCATATCGTATACATATTTAAATAGATTTTAAATTTTTTAAAGTAGTTTCAAAAGTATGAAGAAACAGAAGAAGCCTTTCTAATTTTGGAGAATCCTTTTTATATATTCCAGTAACATTATAAGTGAGATCTTTAAATTCAGCAAAAGGGACGGTACATAAATCTTTATTGTGTGTATTTGTGTGATTAGCTAGAATTAGTTCTGGTACGACACTAAAACCCCAGTTATTTTTAATCATCGATATTACCATTTCGAATCCGCCGACTTCAATTCGTTTTAGATTTCTTACTCCGATTAATCTTTCATCAATTTTTCGCCATAAGGCTGTTTCTCTACGATAGCAAATCATCGTATGGTCAATAAGATCGTCTTTAAAAATTTCAGCTTTTCCACCTAATGGATGGTCTTTTCCAACAATAAAAACAAGCTTTTCATGAAAAATATATTCAGATTCCAGATTTGTAAATGGGATTACATCTCTTACCAGCCCTATATCGATTGACCCATCTTCAATCATTTTAGAAACTTCTACAGAGTCCGCTGCTTCCACTAATTCAAACGAAAACTCACTTGTTTTGCGCAGCAGTGATAAAACCTCTAAGACAATCGAAACAGAGATGGCAGGTGATAATCCAATGGTAATCGTTGGAGTTTTAATACCTTTAATCACCTGTCTTACTTCTTTTACATTGTTTAATATTTTACGTGCATATGGAAGCAGGGCAGTTCCTTCCTTAGTCAATAGGATTTTTTTTCCGTCGCGGTAAAATAATTTACAGTCCAGTTCATTTTCTAATTTTTGAATTCTTGCCGTTACCGCGGGCTGTGTTAAATTCAAGTAGTCTGCTGTACGCGTATAATTATTTAACTCAAAAACAGTAATGAAGGTTAAAAGTTGTTCATCATCCATAACATCACTTCCTTATAAAAAAAATGAGCTCCTTTTATATTATGATATCAATAAAAACATTCCGGACGCTTGTATTAATGCGCTTTCATTTTTATGTAAAGAATTATAACTAACCAATAATTTAAACTAATTATAGATTTTATTAATGTTAAATTCTAATCAAAAAAATCTTCTTTTTACGGCTAAAATTCAAAATATTTTTTATAATACCGGGGCTTCAATAAATTGTGTCTAATGATTCATTAATAATAATAATGTTTTTGAGATTAGGTCATTGGTAGTTAGATTCGATAGAGAATTTGAATTCACAAACCCAAAGTCTACGCTTCCTTTCTTAATCCAATTAGAGATGTCCGTATAATTACCTTGGTGTAATTCGAAATGAACAGTTGGGTACTGTTCCTTAAAGTCTTTTATCAATCCTGGTAGCCAATGACTTGTAACACTAGAAAAGGTACCAATTCTTATGAGTCCACTTTGTAGTCCCTCCATCTCTTTGCGTTTTTCTATCAATTCCTTATGCGAATTATTAAATGCTTTTATATATGGAAAAAATTCATCTCCATCTGGTGTTAGTGTAATTCCCTTTCTAGAACGTAAATAAGTTTCTTAGAAAGTTCTTCTTCTACAGAATTCACCATTTGGCTAATGGCGGATTGAGAATACCCAAGTTCTTCTGCCGCTTCTGTAAAACTGCCTGTTTTCTATTGCTTTTATAAAAGAATAATAAGTATTCACTCTCACTAACTCCTTTATATAAGAATTACTTATAATTCCATCATAAATACTTGTTTTACTAATGTGAATGTAATTGTTACTATATAGCTAGTGTTAATAAAAATACATAAAGGTTAGGGAACATCTGTTATTTGTTCTGTTCTTACTTGAAAATATATGTAGGGATTCCTAAGATAAAAATGTAGTTATATTAAATGATGAGGAGATGAGTAATAATAAATATTAATATTAAATATAAAAATATCATTTTTGCATTTTTAATGGCTTTTAGTATGTCCTTTTTTATTTCATTTATATTAATCTCAATAAATAGGGGTTATGATAAAACATTTTTACATTCATGGTTAATAACTTGGTTACAGGCTTTTATTTGCGCTTTTTTTGGGGCTTACTTTTTTCCGAGAGTAATACAAAAAATAATGAAAAAGATTAATTTTGTAGAAAAAACCACTAATAATTGACAATGATATTTTAGTGAGAGAACAAAACGAATAAAAATTAAATTTATGGCTGATAGTTCTCCAAAAGAAATAGGCGGGTGAGAAACCAGGAATTGGTTATGTACCTAATCGAGAAATTATACAACAACTTTCCGTCAGTGAAAAATCTTATTTCTAAAGAACCTTGGTTATTGCTGCCTATCAAGTAAAGTCATAGCATTTTGATTAGTTATAGTTCAGGAAAAGGTATTAATTTAGGTACACGTGTAATGTTACTTGGTATCTTGTATGCAGGTCCGCAATTTACCGCGACAGGTGAAATAGCTGTATTGAATATTCCTTCTTCTAGACCGATTTCAGTTTCGCAAATTCCAATGAACCTTGGTTATATCATAAAGTCACATAAATTGCTTGATTTTGAAGAAATTCTAGAAGGTTTATACAATTAATATAAATTATCATGTTGAGCCTTTTATGGCTCTTTTTTTGTTAATAACGTTGGTACAACCTCTTCATTAAAATGGTTGTGCTTTGCAAATGTTGTATTATATAGATTAAGCAGCCAAAAGGCATTACATACTACTTCCATTAGTCTCCTAATATTCCGTTCTATTATTCGTGGTAATATTAAGGCGAGGTGTTTTTATATGTTCGTTAAACCAATGCTTTTACACAAATCGGATCAGCCGTTCGACGACTCCGAATATATCACGGAATTGAAACTCGACGGCATCCGTTTAATATATTCAGTTGATAATGCGGGCAAAGTCCGCCTATATTCACGCCACAACAACGAAATCACATCGAAATTCCCCGAACTTCACAATCTCGATATTCCGCCTGGAACCACTCTTGATGGCGAGTTGATCATTAGCGACAACGATGGGAAACCAGACTTCGAGGCGATGATGAGCCGGTTCATGAGTTCGAAAGATAAATCGCAAGTCAGCTTTGTGGCCTTCGACGTCATACAGCGTGAAGGTGAACGTGTCACTAAACTTCCGTTGCTTGAACGTAAGGAAATACTTGCGGACCTGGTGCCGAATGATTCCGCGCTGATTACCAAGTCACAGTTTATCGAAGGCCACGGTGAGGCTTACTTTGACGCGATCAAGGCCCAAGGATTAGAAGGTATTGTCTTAAAGCGCAAAGACTCTCGCTATGAAGTTGGCAAACGGTCGCATTCATGGCTTAAGGTAATCAATTATCAATACTCCGATGTGTTCGTCGTGGGCTACCGCAAGCAACCGAAGGATTTCGGCTGGCTGTTGACGGACACTGAAGGTAAGTACATGGGCGTGATGGAGCTCGGAGTACCTGCGAGTGAAAAAGCGAAGGTTTACCGCGCTCCAATTTTAAAGGAAACCGATGATTTTGCGTATATTACTCCGATTGGTGTACGTGTGAAATACCGTAATTTAACAAAGGCGGGCTTATTGCGCTTGCCAAGCTTCGTAGAGTGGGTTTAATTGCCCACTCTTTTTGCTACTCTGCTAATCAATAAAGTTGATAACTTTGTCAAAAGAAAAAGGAACTTTTTATGGACTTCATCTTCAACTAAAGCACCCGTTACTTTAAGTGAATCATTTCACAATCTTATTAAGTATCCTATTTAACAAGTATTCCTTTTGAATTTAATTTTTAAAAATATTATGAACTTTTTTCGCTAAAATCATTGCTATGTACTGTGGAATTAAATTTAAAAGACTTACTACTACTAATAGTTGAGAAGAAGAAAATGGTTTAAAATAACCACCATCCCACATAACTGTATCCGACATACTTCCATTAAAATAAAACGAAATCATCATAGATAAAATATTTCCGATTATAAAAGGGTTCGGTTCCAAACGTGACTTTGATAAGCCTGGTTATTATATTGCGAATGGTTTGTTTCCCCTATTAAATGAAGAATTAAGGGTTGACAATCAAGAAAAAGTCCATTCCATGAAATATAAAATTGATCATGAAGGATTGTTTACTCGTCACGAACAGCTTGAAAAGGACCAAACAACACGTTGGCTTTACCATGAGGAAGATGCCATAATCGTTGGCGGTGATCGGAAATTTCCATGGAGACTTCGCGGTCCATTTGGTGCCTCTGCCACATCTTACGGAGCAGTCGGCGAAAACTATATACTTTCAACAGGTCATGGCAGCCATTTGGCAGGCGGTTCATGGATTAATACGGGGGAGGGCGGAGTTGCACCAGAGCATTTAGAAAGTGGTGTAGATGTGGTCGCTCAAATTGGCCCTGGTTTATTTGGTTTTCGCGATGATGAGGGGAATTTTTCTATTGATGAATTTAAGTTTAAAGCCCAAGAGCCGAATATAAAAGCATTTGAGCTTAAATTCGGCCAAGGAGCAAAAATCCGTGGCGGACATCTGGAGGGGTCAAAGGTTACAACGAAGGTAGCAAACATTCGTAAAGTTCCAGTGGGGAAAACCATTAATTCACCAAATCGCTTTCCATTTTTGCATAATGTGCTCGAAACGTTGCAGTTTATCAAAATGCTGCAAGATGAAGGTGGAAAACCTGTCGGAATCAAAATTGTCGTTGGATATCCATCCAGCTTGGATAAATTTTTCGAGGCCATGAATAATCTTAGGATTTATCCGGACTTTATTACGGTTGATGGCGGAGAAGGTGGAACAGGCGCCACTTACAAATCAATGGCAGATACAATGGGACTTCCTTTATATCCTGCTTTAATTGCGGTTGTTGATAAGGCCTATCAGTTTGGTCTACGAAATAAGCTGAAAATTTTTGCTTCAGGAAAGTTAATTTCAGCCGATAAAATTGCTATTGCCCTTGCGATCGGTGCAGATGCCGTGAACTCTGCGCGAGGATTTATGATTGCTAACGGCTGTATAATGGCTCTTCAATGCCATACTGGTAAATGCCCTACGGGCGTAACGACCACCGATCCAAAATATCAAGAAGCACTTGTGCTAGAGGAAAAGAAATGGCGCGTCATGAACTACATCATTAATGTACGTCAAGGTTTGTTTGCCTTAGCTGCGGCTTGTGGCATTGATAGCCCCCGTAAGTTCACTCGTGATCACATTGTATTTAAAGATGTCGATGGAAAAATAAAAAGGTTATCAGAACTGTTTCCAATTCCTGATTCTTCGGATGAATTATTAAAAAGAACTTTATAATGAAATTCAATGGGTATAATGACAATCCATACAACATCTTTAGCAATAGTTGTTTTAATACGGTTTCCTTAAGCAATTACAGTTGCAAGAGAAAAAGAAAGAAGGAGTAGAGAGGACAAGAAGATGTCAAGTGAGAACTCACTCATTGTTTTCTGAAAAGACTATTCAAACTTCTAAAGATGAAAGGTATATATTATGGCCGATATAGTCCTTCTCGTCCCTGACATCCAATGCTATAATGAATCAAAATATTCTTATAATTTGGGAGCAGTGATCGGATTGTCAAATCGGCAGAAACTTTTAGAGCTTGAGATAGAAGGAATTATTAACGCTTCTAGTGAGAATATAATCATCACGGATGGCGAGGGAATTATTTTACGGGCTATTAAAAAAAGTGAAGAAATGTACGGGATCGCTTCTGCGCAGCTGGTAGGGAAATCGGTTAAGGATCTGGAGAAGGAAAAGATATTTAATCCCTCGGTGTCACTGAGTGTTATTAAAAAGAAGGAGCCTGTCCGGTTTATGCAAAAAACAGGGACCGGAAAAATAATCATGACTCACGGTATCCCTCTTTTTGACGAGAAAAATAATATCATTCGGGTTATCAGTTTTTCTTACGATATAACGGAAATCGAAGAACTGAAAGGTGAATACGAGAAACTGCAGCAGAAAATGAAGTTTTATGAAACAGAAATCGAACTGCTGCGTGATAAAAGTTTAACCTCAAGTGGGGTTGTTTTTAAGAGTCAAAGAATGAAAAGAGTATGGGAACTCGTGAATCGGGTGGCACGCAGTGATGCAACGGTTGTGCTGGAAGGTGAGTCAGGGACAGGAAAAACGCTCTTTGCAAGAGCGCTGCATAAGGGCAGCAGCCGGAAAGATGCACCGCTTATTGAAGTGAACTGCGGAGCTATACCTCATAGTTTGTTCGAGTCGGAAATGTTCGGGTATGAGGCGGGAGCGTTTACCGGAGCAAATAACAAAGGGAAAATAGGCCTCATTGAGCTTGCTGATAAGGGGACCTTGTTTTTAGATGAAGTGGGTGAATTGCCGCTTTCTATTCAAGTGAAACTGCTAAAAGTACTGCAAGAAAAAAAGGTTACAAGAATGGGCGGGAACAAATGCAGAACCATAGATTTTAGAATAGTAGCGGCAACAAACAGGGATCTTGGGTTTATGGTCAAGCAAGGTGCGTTTCGGGAGGATCTTTTTTACAGGCTGAATGTTGTTCCAATTGAAATTCCTCCGTTGCGGGATAGAAAAGAAGACATTTTGCATTTGATGAATTTTTATTTAGAAAAGTTCAATGAAAGATACATGAAGTCTAATACATTTCACTCTTCCGCAATTGAAGCATTCTTAAACCATAACTGGCCAGGGAACGTAAGAGAGTTAGAAAACCTGGTAGAACGGTTAGTGGTTACGCTTGAACACGAAAAAATCACTGTGGAAAATCTCCCTTTTTTGCAAAGTGTTAATCGATCGTTATTACATGTGGACAATAAAGGGGAACTGCCAGCATCATCGCTGCAAGAGTCTTTAGAAGCAGTGGAAAAGAGCTGGCTGCTTCGTGCTTTCCGTAAATGTAAATCAACCTATGAAATGGCCGAATACCTCGGACTTAGCCAGCCTACCGTCGTACGGCGTATGAAAAAGTATAATATTAATTCAAAAATGAATTAATGATTCTTTATTGAATTAATTATCTCTAGGACGATTCAATAATGAATTGACAATAACTTCGGAAGCGGCATTATCAATAGATTAATAGTTGGCATAGAAATTGCACTGTAAATATGTAAACGCTTAAAAAACGACAAGATAAGGATGGTTATTATGAAAGACAAATATCTACAGCTGGCTGATCTTGATAAAAAACATTTCTTGCATCCAACAACTTCTATTAAACAGCAACAGGATAACGGACCGGAGTTTATTTTTACTGAAGGAAAAGGTGTCCGGCTTTATGACCTTAAGGGGCGATCTGCAATTGACGGCTTATCTTCACTTTGGAATGTAAATATCGGTCACGGCCGCGAGGAGATTGCTCAAACAGCATACGACCAAATGAAAACACTCGGTTATAGCTCCTGTTTCGCGACGTACAGCAATGTGCCTGCCATCCAATTAGCTGCAAAGCTCGCTGAAATTGCACCTGGAAATTTAACCGCAACCTTTTTTACATCGGGCGGATCTGAATCCAACGATACGGCTTATAAGCTGGCGCGCCATTATTGGATTTTGAAAGGCCAGCCGGAGCGCAAGAAGATTATCTCACGGTCAAAGTCCTATCATGGGGTAGCTATGGGTGCGACGAGTGCGACAGGATTAAAACCATTCAGGGATTTTACAAATTCATTAGCACCTGACTTTTGTTATGTTGACCATTTTTCCCCTGTAGCACTGCGTGAAAAAATAGAATCAGAAAACCCTGAAACAGTGGCCGCATTTATTGCAGAGCCGGTACAAGGCGCGGGCGGGCTGCACATTGCCCCAAAAGGGTTTTTCGAGGAAATAAGAAAAATCTGTGACGAGTACGGTATTTTGTTCATTACAGATGAGGTAATTACTGGTTTTGGTAGAACAGGAAAGTACTTTGGTATGGATCATTATGGTGTCGCTCCTGATATGATGTGCTTTGCAAAAGGGGTAACGAGCGGATATGCACAGCTTGGCGGCGTTATGATTTCTGAAGATATTCACAAGGATTTGTCAGAATTTTCTGAAGGGACTTTACTTCATGGTTACACATACAGCGGACATCCTATGGCATGTGCGGTAGCATTGAAAAACCTTGAAATTCTGGAGAGTGAGAACTTAATAGAAAACGCACGGCTTATGGGTGAGGAGCTGTTAGAAGGGTTTAAGCAGCTGCAGTCAAAGCGGAACATTGTAGGAGACGTAAGAGCGCTTGGGTTAATGGGTGCTGTTGAAATTGTTAAAAACAAAGAAACAAGGGAAAAGTTTGAAGAGCCTCTCGCTCCAAAAATTGTAACAGAAGCGACAAAACGAGGGTTGATTTGTCGGTCTGTCGTGTTTGATAAGCAAGACACACTTGTATTTGCACCGCCTCTTATTATTAATCAGGACGAAATGAACGAACTTATCCATATTTTAAATGAAGCAATTTGGGCAGTTGAAAAAACAATAACGGCAGCTTCCGCACTGTAAACAACGAGGAGTGATTACATGAATGCTAGTTTCGAAGTTTTAAATCCGGCAACGAATGAAATAGTTTCTACTGTACCTTACAGCGGAGGTAAAGAAGCGATTGAAGCAGTTGATCGTGCATATGAAGCTTTTCAATCATGGTCGAAAAAAACGGCTGGGGAGCGCAGTGAATTATTGATGAAGTGGCACCAGTTAATTGAACAATCGACTGAAGAGCTTGCCAAGCTAATGACTCAAGAACAAGGAAAGCCTTTAAAAGAAGCGATCGGGGAGATTACCTATGCAAATAGCTTCATATCATGGTTTGCAGAGGAAGGAAAGCGTATTTATGGGCAGACCATTCCCGCATCTCATCCTGATAAAAGAATTTTGGTGCAAAAGGTGCCGGTAGGAGTTATTGCAGCAATTACGCCATGGAACTTCCCCGCTGCGATGATTACGAGAAAAGTAGCACCTGCTCTTGCTTCAGGCTGTACAGCTGTAGTGAAACCGGCAGAACAAACACCTCTGACAGCTATCAAATTAGCTGAGCTTGCTGAAGTTGCTGGAATTCCAAAGGGTGTGCTGCAAGTTGTGGCTGGCGATGCGTCGGAAATCGGTGATGCATGGATGGAAGATACAAGAGTACGCAAAATCTCGTTTACTGGATCTACTGAAGTAGGAAAGCTATTGATGAGAAAAGCGGCTAACACGGTAAAAAAAATATCACTTGAATTAGGCGGTCATGCTCCATTTATCATAATGGCTGATGCAGACATACAGAAAGCCGTACAAGGGCTGCTCGCTTCTAAATACCGCAACGCGGGCCAAACGTGTGTCTGTACAAACCGTGTTTACGTGCACGAAAGCATTGCTGAATCTTTTAGTGTAATGTTTGTTGAAGCAGTATCCAAATTAAAGGTAGGAAATGGTTTAGAAGAAGGAACAGATGTAGGGCCACTCATCGATAAGAACGCAGTTGAAAAAGTGAAAAAACATCTTAATGATGCAATCTCGAAAGGCGGGACTCTGGTATACGGAGGGGACGCACTGCAAAGCAGCAAAGGGTTCTTCATGCAGCCAGCAGTTATTACAGGTGCTACTGACGACATGCTGTGCATGAACGAAGAAACATTTGGGCCGCTTGCTCCAATCGCTCTATTTAAAACAGCTGAAGAGGTTATAAAACGAGCGAACGACACACCATACGGTTTGGCTGCTTATGTGTACACAGAAAATCTGAGCCAAGCGTTTACGATTACAGAGCAATTGGAGTACGGCATTGTAGGATTGAATGATGCACTTCCATCTGTAGCTCAAGCTCCATTCGGCGGCATGAAGCAAAGCGGATTGGGACGAGAAGGCAGCCACATTGGCATTGAAGAATACTTGGAAGTGAAATACATCTCAATCGGGCTATAATCGTGGCGGTGTCTGTTCCTGTTATTCATTTCATGGTACAGACACTGATCAAAGTTGGTAAAGCGACTACTATCAAGGAGGCGAAAGAATATTGGAAAATAAAGAGGGACTTCAGAAACAATTGAAAACAAGGCATATAACGATGATTTCTCTAGGCGGCATCATAGGTGCTGGACTATTTGTAGGAGCAGGTACAGTTATTAATACAACAGGCCCTAGTGCTGTGATGTCTTATGCTTTTGCAGGTTTGCTTGTTGTGTTTCTTATGCGGATGCTGGGTGAAATGTCTGCTCGTAATCCGGATAGCGGTTCATTTGCTACATACGCTCGGGAAGCGATCGGACCTTGGGCTGGCTACACAATTGGCTGGCTCTATTGGTTTTTCTGGGTAATTGTTATTGCTATTGAAGCCGTTGCAGGCGGGGCAATTGCCCATGAATGGATGCCATCTATTCCGATTTGGACCTGGAGTCTTATCTTGACATTTTTATTAACGCTTACAAACGTATTCTCAGTCAAATCGTTCGGAGAATTTGAGTATTGGTTTGCACTCATTAAAATTGTAGCCATTACCATCTTTATGGGAATTGGATTATCTATTATTCTGGATATTTTCCCCGGAGTGGAGTCACCAGGGACCTCTAATCTTTTTGGCAAAGGAGGTTTTTCGCCTAATGGAGTAAGCTCCATTTTCCTTGGAGTAGCGACAGTTATTTTTGCCTACTTCGGTGCTGAAATTGCAGCTATTGCAGCTGGTGAGTCAGAAGATCCGAAGAAAACAATAAAAATAGCCATTAAAAGTGTCGTTTGGCGTATTCTTATTTTTTATATTGGTTCTGTTGCCATTCTTGTCACATTGCTGCCATGGGATTCAACGACAGCTCTGAAAAGTCCATATGTAACTATGCTCGATATGATCGGAATTCCAGGTGCGGCATTCATTATGAACCTTGTTGTCCTTACATCGGTGCTTTCTTGTTTGAATTCAGCTCTGTATACAAATTCCAGGATGATTTTTTCACTCGCTCAAAGAGGAGATGCACCTCGCGCATTCCTTAAGCTGAACAAACAAGGTGTACCTACTCGTGCTGTTTGGATTGGAACAATCGTCTCCTACGTTTGTGCGATCTTTAATTTCGTTTCGCCTGATAAAATGTTTCTGTTTCTGATCAATGCATCAGGTGCCATTGCACTCATTGTGTATTTAGCAATTGCCATTTCTCACATTGTGCTTCGAAAACGAATGGAAGCAAACGGAGAGAAGCTGGAAATGAAAATGTGGCTGTTTCCAGGCCTGACATACTTCACAATTGCAAGTATACTAGTCATCCTTGTATCCATGGCATTCATCGATTCAATGCGCTCACAGTTATTCTTAACATTATTAATAACAGCCTTGGTTATAGTTTCATATTTTATCTTAAAAAAGAAAAACGAAGCAGTAAATTCGGTAAAAACAAAAAAATCTGCAGTTTAGCAAATAAAATCAGGGATCATGTACTTTTTGTAAAGGTATCTGATCCCCATTCATTTATTTACACGGTAGTTTTAAAAATTCCAAAAACTCGACCAACTTAAATAATTATCCTTAATTTCACCTGAAGCAAATTAGATTTTTTAGTCATGGATATATTGGTTAAAGGGTTACTTTGAGACAATTGGAAATTAAAATGTTACCAAAAGGGAACAATCTTGATTAGGAAGTTATGGAGCATTTGGAAGAGCAGTCCATAAAAAATTATATTCTTTAAACATAGTATGGAAGAAAGTACTTCAACTAACTCATGCGTTAGTTAAATAGAGCAGTTTTTGACGCCTAACCAGGCGTTTTTTATTTTTTTTATGATACAGAACACTTGTTTGTGTATAATATTGGTGATGACAACGAAGGAGGTGACCGAAATGGCTATTCGTGACCGCGGTAAAATTAAATGGCAGCCTGCATCTTTTATGCCGTTAGGATTCGAAATGACTCGCGCCATGTATAAGGATCAGGAACGAATAGTGAAGCCAATAATAGATGATTACGAGGCGGAGGAGTTCGACCGGCGTATCTGTTACGCAATGGAATATAATCTAAAAGCAAAGTTTTCAGTTTGGGACGAAGGTTTTACGGCTGACATTATTGGCCGTATACATTACATTGATCCAATTACGCATCAGCTTCGGATAGAGGTGAAGCCAAGGGAATTCGAGCAGGTGGAATTTAAAGATGTGGTCGGGGTTGTTGTTGTAGATTAGGGGGTTATTATAGATATTGTTAAAGGCGGTAGAGGGATTAATAATGAAGTTGCCATCTCTGGCACACTATTCGCGAGATCACCTGGTTAGCAATAAATCTAAAGTTTGGTTAAAGGTGGAGTGAAAAATGATTGGGAAATGTCCTTCTTGCTCGTCGGATTGCTCTTGTAACGGAGATAATTGTCAATGCCATTAGTATTTAGGGAATAATGTAAAATCGTTTCCTGTGGGAAACGATTTTTAATGTAGGAGTTGGTTAATAGTAACTGTAATGCTTGTTCATAAGGATTCAAAGAAAATTATTACTTTCTACACTCTTTTATAATGTTTACGTTAAACAACCTAATGATAATAGCTAGTTTAGGAAAGAAGGAGCCTGTATGAGTAAGATACTTTTAGTAGATGATCAGGAACGAATGCTTCAGTTATTAAAGCTATATCTTCATCCACATGGTTTTCATTGCTATTCTGTTAACAGCGGAACAAAGGCTATACAATATCTAAAGAAACACGCTGTTGAGCCCGTATTAATGGATGTGATGATGCCGGAAACAAACGGTTGGGAAACTGTAAAGGAGATACGCACATTCTCTAATGTCCCCATTGTTATGTTAACTGCTAGAGACCAGTTTCCTGACATAATAAGTAGTGTTGAAAACGGAGCTAATGGTCATTTAACAAAACCTATAAACGAAGAACAGTTATTATTTCATATCGAAAATCTAATTGAAGACGGTCACAATATTCGTCAAATGAATTATATATGAAATGATAGTTGACCAATTGATGACAATAATGAAAAATGCATACTTTCTCGATATTTTTTTGATAGATTATTCACATAAGCAATATAGCTTTGTTTTAAAGAAAATAAGACTGTTTGAGGTGGAGTAGTGAAAAAGGTATTTGTATTATCAGTTTTGTCTTTGAGTTTAATTCTTTCCGCTTGTAGCTCAAAAGAGGAGTCCAAGGTTACATCAGTAAAAAGCGGGAAAAAGATTGAAGATATTCATGGGGTAGGTGTTTCTAACGATGGGACAACCTATATAGCAACTCATGAAGGACTTTTCTCGACAAAAAATGTAGGAGAAACTTGGAATAAAGTTGGTTCTTCCAATGATGACTTTATGGGATTCCATTTGCGTTCAGATGGAACAATGATGACAAGTGGACACCCTGGTACAGATTCTGAATATCCAAACCCAATGGGAGTTTTAATCAGTAAAGATAAAGGGCTGCATTGGAAAGAGGTAGAGTATGTTGGTAAAATCGACTTCCATACTTTAACAACATATCATCACGATCCAAACGTTATTTATGGACTTAATGATATGGGTACCGGACAATATGGTGCTGGGATTTATAAAAGTTTAGATGGTGGAAAAAAATGGACTAAGGTAGAACCAAAAGGATTACCAAGTGACCTTATGAAAGTTCACTCCCTACTGGTTCTCCCGAAAGATAAAAATACCTTGCTGGCGGGAACTGAAAATGGAGTTATGATATCAAAAGATGGTGGAGCAAATTGGGAAATTTTTGATGATACCCGTCTTATCACAGCCATGACACTTATGCCTAATGGAAAAGATATAATTGCATACTCAATGAACAATATGGTTTCAGGAGTAATGATTTCTCAGGATGGAGGGCAATCTTGGAAGAGTATAGGTTTAGATCTTGGCCAGGATGCTGCTTCTTCAATATCAGTAAATCAAAAGGACGAAAAACAAATTGCGGTATCCACATTTTCAACCTCTTTGTATGAAACAAAAGATGGCGGGGGAAATTGGGAGCAAATAATTACATCTGGAAAGTTAAAATAACGATAAAAATACACCCAAAAGTTAGATTTTCACTCTAACTTTTGGGGTGTAAATCATTATCAACTAGATATCGCTGCTTTTTCAGTGGATAAAAGTTCATTGAAAGGATAAACAGATACTTTATTTCTTCCTTGATGCTTCGATTGATAAAGTCCGTAATCAGCACAAGATATAAAATCTGCTATCGATAAGCTAGATTTAGGTACAATACTAGTTACACCAACAATAGCTATTCCAGAGTTAACGGCAATTTTTATTTTTTTTACATATTCCATCGTAACTTTTCACTCTCAGCATTAGATATTTGAATTTTGGCTCTAAGCACAATGAATTAGTAACAATCGCTAAGTATATGAGTGATAACGATGAACTCGAACTTACTACTTTTCAACAACTGGTTACGTCCGTAAGGATGTTAATTGTCATTTTAATATCAGATTGCCCCTGATTCCGAAATTAGGAATAAGTATCGATAAGATTTAAAAAAGAGCTTTTTGCCCACCTGACACATATCTCACCTCCATCACAAAAATAAGAGGAATTCCGTCTATATATGAAAAATCTCGTGCAATGATATCTATGTTAGTTCTAGCCAAAATTGCCTGTCCACTTTTTTGAAATTTCCGATGAAATTTTTACCTCTTTTCTCCCTAATTGGGATATTATTGGTATAATATGTTGGTGAAAAGTTTCAACTTCCTTCCTGTGAAGGTTTTGATGAAATGCGTTGTCGAATTCTCCTATTAATCTCTAATTATTTTAATTTAATTGTAATATTTTAATAGATTGGCAAAATTATCCGCTGAATTTCGTCTATAATGGAGGAAGAAAAATAAAATAAAAAACCAACAAAGAGGGAATGAACAATGGGGAATCTAAAGAGCGGGTGGAAGAAAGGGACTTTAATTGCCATAATTGTTATTGGGTTCTTGTTTGCAGGGGTTTTTGTGAGTAATTATTTTAAGGCAAAAGCTACAAGCGGACCTATTAATCACCAAAAAAATGTACTGACAAAAAATCCAACCTCTGAATCAATTGTACGGGACAGAAAAGATATAAAACTTGAAAAAGAACTGATGCTAAAGCAACAGGATGAAGCTATGTTTTTGAGAAATAAGCAAGAACGAGAGCCTAATAAGGTGGCAGAAACTACTACTACTGATACTACCTCGGCACAACCTCCCGCAAAGGAAAATGGGACTCCACAACCAAATAAGGAATCCAATGCAACGCAGCCTGGCCAAAATAATACACAACCCGGCTCCAAAAAAACCGTTTACTTAACATTTGATGATGGTCCGGCGGCTTTCTCTGGTGACATCATCGCACTTCTAGAGAAATATCATTACAAAGCGACATTCTTTATGATTGACGGAAATATTCGCAGATACCCTGATGCAGCAAAACTGATGGTTCAGTCCGGAGAGACAGTTGGACTACATGGTGTATCACATGATCAGAAACTTTTTTATGCATCGGCAAATTCTGTTATCGCTGAATTAACCCAGAACCGTAACACGTTAAAAGAAATAACTGATGTCGATTCCTATATCATGAGAACGCCTTATGGCAGTGTACCGGATATGACGGCTGAATATAGAAAAGCTGTTAATGATAATGGGTATTCAATGTGGGATTGGAATATTGACAGTAGGGACTGGGATTATAAAGACGCACGGTATGTCAACAGTGTGATTAAGCAATTAAATAGAATGGCAAACCACGAAGGTCCAATCGTTATTCTGTTACATGAAAGAAATGAAACACTTGCCCATTTGCCGCAGCTGCTTGATTATTTAAGTAAACAAGGCTATGAATGTAAAGCAATCGATAGCAGAATGACCCCTTACCAATTTAGAATTAAAAGTTAGTCAAAAAGACAAAATACCTACAGCTTTGAAATACTAACCAAGTAGTTAAATATTTTTTAATGTATTTTATATTAAAAACAATCCAATATACTGTGATTGAATTACTTTTTTTCGTTTTTTTCATATTTAATATATAAATTAATGAGCAAACTTTATAGGTTTTTAATATAGAGATAACTAAAAAAGCCCACGATTACCGTGGGCTTAAGTCATTATTATAATCTGAGGAAAGATTCATTAAACAGTAATTGATTGTTTATGCTTCCATTCTTAATCTTTTGTTCAATTGAAAAAATATTAAGGCATGATACTAATTCCGTTAGGTGTTTTACCAACTTTTATAGTTTTTAGGACTTTATTTTGGGAGTTGTCAATGACAGTTACAGTATCTTCAAACATATTCGTTATATATATAAATTTACTATCTGGGCTCGTAACGACTCCATGTGAACCTTTACCTGTCTCAATAGTTGCCACCACTTGTTTCGATTTTAAATCAATCTTTGTTAAAGAATGAGAAGGGACATCTTCCGTTCCTTGGTTAGCGACAAAGGCAAATTGATTTATATTTATCATTGATGTCAATCGGAAGTATGGAGCATTCAGTAGAACTTTACTATGAGACAAGTTCCATTCTAATTACGCTAATTATTCTTGGGAAACTTTTTGAAGCAAAGGCTAAAGGAAGATCATCAGAAGCCATTAAAAAACTGATGGGGCTTCAAGCAAAGACGGCTTTTGAAGTCCAAATTTAATAAACTAGTAAGTGCTAAGGAGTAGACAAATGGCTGATGTATATAAAATTGGTCCCATTTTAATTAGTTTTAAATTGATGATAATTTTTCTATCAGGGATTTTTGGATATTTAACTTTATTAATGGCAATGAAAAGAAGTGAGATTAATAGAAAAGTGATAATGGATCTCTTTTCTTCTTGTATATTAATTCTAATTTTCACTTGGAAATTTGGTGGGGTACTCTTAAATCCTAAGTTATTACTTAGTAATCCTTTATTAGTTTTATTTATGACCGGCAGTAATTCAACATTATTATTGGGGTTAATAATTTCTATTGCATATCTTGCCTTTAAAATATACAAAAAAGCTATACCGTTAAAATTATTTCTAGACTTACTATCTTTAAGTGTCCTTCCAAGTATGTTTATCTATAATCTTTTTATCCCAGTTTATGGCTATCCAACTCGCTTTCCATGGGGCATATCTTTAGGAAGTGAAAATGTAGACTATCATCCAATCCATATCTATTTTGCTATAACTTGTGCAATGATAATATTATTTCTATATAAAACCATTAAAACCAAGGGAAGTGGTAATCTATTTATGAAAACTGCTGTGTTAATAGGATTAAGTGGATTGGTGTTTACGTTTTTATCCCCTCAAATGAACTTTATTATGGGAGTTTCACAAAAACAATGGTTGTTTATTTTTGTTATTTTTGTTGGTTTATTAACTTCTATACACAAGGAAAATGAAGAGGTAGAATCAAAAGATTAAAATCTATAGATTCTACCTCTTTACAATTTTGCTCCAGAAATATGAATATTTATCCTAATGAACAGAGAATTGACTAAAGGAAAAAGAGCTGCTTTCAATAGTCTTTTTATAAAAATAGGTTTTTTATAGCTACCAAAAGTATTAATTCTATTATTATTACTTCCGCATATATTGAAATTAATAGATTTCAATTACGTAGGAGGGAAAGTATGAGGAATGAAGATCCTATAATGGTCTATATTAATTTAAAAACCATTTATTTCACTATCTTTTTATTGATATTTTGTATTGTTTTTATATTAAACTTTTCTGGAATTAAAAATAAATTTACTTCAGATTTTTTATATAGTACAAGTGTTAATCTACCGACAGAATTTTTCCTTAATCTAATGTCAAATGAAATTGCTCTTTTAGATGCATCAGATATGAAAATAAGTAAAAATAATGATCAAAAAATGCCATCCGTCTCTAAAATTATTACAATGTCAGTATTTGATATATGGCACAAAGATATTAGAACATTTTTTGGTAATGAAATACCTGGTTTTCGTGAGTTTAATACAGAAATTGCAGTTGCGGGTATTGGAACAAATCTTACAAATCTCCCATTCGAGTCCGCACCACCAGTAGAAATCTTACTAAAAGAAAAAGAAATGGCAGAAAAGGAGTTGGCAGATTCAGATAAATCAACAAGTAATCCCCCTCCTATAAAAACTGGTAAAGAAGTAGTCTTTATATATCATTCACATAGTTGGGAATCATTTTTGCCACAATTAAATGGCGTTAAAAATCCAAATGAAGCTGTTAGCTTTAATCAAAACAAAAATGTTATTGATGTAGGAAAAAGTTTGCAAGCAGAATTAATAAAAAAAGGAATAGTGACAGCTCATAGTACAACTAATGCTACTGAGGAACTGAAAAAAAAGAATTGGAATTACAATAATTCTTATACTCTTTCAAGAGAAATAGTTCAAGAAACAATGGCACGGGAAAAGTCAATTCAGTATTTGATAGACATACACAGGGACTCACAATCCAAAAAGGTTACTACAATAAATATTAAAGGTAAGCCATTTGCCAGACTATTCTTTGTCGTTGGTAAGGAGAACCAAAATTATGATAAAAATTTATACTTAGCTAAAGAATTAAATAAAAAATTGGAAGATAGGTATCCGGGCATTAGTAGAGGAGTATTTGTAAAAACAAAAGACGACGGAAACGGAGTTTATAATCAAGATCTATCCAGCAATTCTATGTTACTCGAATTTGGTGGTGTTGATAATACTAAGGTAGAACTTGACAATACAATAAAAGCATTTTCGGAAGTTTTTAGTGAATTTTATCGAAATGCTCAGGAGGTAAATGGGGATAGTAGCTCGGAAGAATTTTAAATGTAGAAAGCATGTGACAGTATAATCCTCCTCTTTTCAAAGCGGAAAATATAGAAAACAACCTCCTTAATTGAACTGTGACCCATAAAGTGGACAGTTTAAAAAAAGACCTTTTTATGCAGCTAGTAAATGACTCCGGTATTGGGCCGGAGTCATTTTATTTAACCCCCATTGATAACGTTCATTGTTATATTCCTCAATGTAATTTCCTATTAGTTCCTGTAATTCCTCAAAACTTTCACAGTCTGAATAGTTAACTTCATCCTTTAAATGACCAAAGAAGGATTCCATTGGTGCGTTGTCCCAACAGTTTCCCTTACGGGACATTGACTGGGTTAGTTTCATCTTTTTCACTCGCTTTTGGAACTCCGGGTGCGTGTAGTGAAAGCCTTGGTCTGAGTGAAGCATTGCTTCTGGGTGTACCATACCTTTAAGTGAGTCTGAAAGTTTCTTAAGAGTATCATAAACGATATCCATCTTCAGGTTCCTGGAAAGATGGTGGGTAACAATTTCCTTTGTAGCTGCATCCTTAACACAGGATAAATAAGCTGGCTGAGCTGATCCATAGTAAATGTACGTAATATCAGTAAGTAACACTTTCCCTGGTTCACTTTGATCAAATTTTCTATCAAGTAGATTAAATAGGGTTTTGTGCTCCTGAGTTGCCTTTGCCATTTTCCTGTAAGGATTTATCTGCCTGATCTTCGCTACCAAGTTGAATTTCCTCATAATTCTTCTAAATCTTTTTATGGTTCATTACGATATAGTAATCGTTCTCCAAGATCATCTTGATAACAAGAGCACCTGCTTTTGCCTTCTTTTCATCAAAGATTTTTTTGATTAACTCATATGTGAAAAACGGTGTTAAAATCCCCAATATAAACGGTTAAAAATTCCCCAAAAATAACGGATAATTGTCTCGATACATCAAATTTTTTTTGAGTGGAGAGACAACATGTTAAAGGATGGGGAATTTTTTATGATCAGAGAGTTACATCAGAAAGGATGGACTCAAACTGCAATTTCAGAAGAAACAGGGTTTGATA